>JABFRW010000137.1 GCA_013140805.1 Candidatus Eisenbacteria bacterium | reverse complement strand
GGGATCGCCGCGGCGACGCGAACCGCCGCGGCGCTGCTGGCGGCTTTCGCGATCGGTCAGGCGATCGCGCTCTGGGCGGGCTACTTCGGGGTGGTGCGCGTGCCGTCACAGTGGGCGAGCGTCGCACTCGCGCTGTCGGTGTTCGCGATCGCGTGGAACAACCTGCGACCGTTTGCGGGGCGTCGCGCCCCGGCGATCGTGGGATTCATGGGTGCGTGCCACGGACTCGCGATGTCAGGCGCGCTCGCGAACATGGCGCTGCCCACGCGTTCGCGGGTCGTGGCGCTGGGCGGATTCCACCTCGGCGTCGAACTCGCGATGCTGGTGGTGTGCGTGCTCGCGCTCCCGGTGTGGTTCGCGGCGTCGCGCTCGCGCTTCTACCCGCGCGTCGTCATGGGCGTCGGCTCGCTCGCGATCGCATGGATGGCGGTGGTGTGGGTGCTCGAGCGGGCGTTTTCGCTGGCGCTGTTCGCGGGACGCTGATCGCCGCTCGAGGCCAAAGCATCGGGGCGGATCGCGTGGTGCGGTCCGCCCCGAGAGTTCTCAAGCGCGATGCGCGCCGGCCGATCAGGCCGTGGCGAGATCGTTCGCGCGCTTGCGCAGCAGTCCGCTCGCCAGCACCAGGATGCCGCCCACCAGCGCGATCAGTCCCCACGTCTGCAGCGAAGGCACCGGGGTCGCGACGTTGATGTGTCCGGTCTGGTGCGCGAAGTTCGTCGGTGAGTTCCCCGCCGAGGTGCCGTTGCGAAGCAGCGAGTTGATGCCGTTGGTCGGCACCGTGCCGTAGTTCCAGATGTCGACGCCGGCGTAGTTGATGAATCCACCCGCGGTCGAGAAGAAGTTCGCCGGCATCGTGTAGTCAGGCGTCACCGCGCCCGGCAGTGCCGCGAAGCCCGGGGTCGCGACCAGCACCCACGTGTTCGCGGTGGCGGTCGTCGAAAGATTGGTCACGAAGGTGAAGGTGTTGGCGCCGGACTTGAGCGTGAACGGTCCGAGCCCTGCTTCGTTGTTCTCCGCGGTGAACAGCTCGATGAACTGAACGCTGCCACTCGCATTCGAGAAGATTTCGGTGGTATCCCAGAGATGGTGTCCGGCAGACGCAGAAGTTGCGACGAGCAGTCCGGCGATGCTGGCGAGTGTCGCGAGACGGGAACGCATTGCAGCCTCCAAAAGGGGATTTCGAGGGAGAGGGGCTGTCGGGACGTTTGCTGGTCCGCGCTTTTGGTGCAGCGGCAGGTCAAAGAGTAGGTCACCTCGAGCGCGGCCGAAAGGGGTTAGACACAGAGAAGGGGTGCTGTTTCAGCTGACCAAACTCCAGCGGACGAAGAGCCATGAAACGGCGGGAACTCGACCCGGGTGACGCGAAATGGTCGTTCAGCTGCGCCGTTCCCCCTTCGGGGCTCCGCGCTCCCGCGCTCGGATCAATCTGCGGACCCGCGAAAGAGCGATCCGCTAGGCTCCGCGCCCGCACCAGGCGCCCCACTCGATCGTCGGAACTTCCGCCGCCGTCTCACGCCCCCACTCCCCGAGGGACTCATGTCGGTTCGCCCGCTTCGATTCACGCTTCGACTCGGACTTCGGCTCCGGCGCGGCCTCGCGCTCGGCCTCGCACTGGCCGTTTCGATCGCGCCCCACCTCGCCCACGCGCACGTCGGTGCTCACGAGGCCGGAACCGACACCGCGAAGACGGTCGCCGACACCACGAAGGCGGCCTCCAGCGACTGGTTCGTGAACACGACACACGGCCCGGCGGACACGGTGCGATTCGAGCTGAACGAGGGCAGCTGGATGTCGGTCGATGTGAGCCCCGACGGGCGCACGCTGGTATTCGATCTGCTCGGAGATCTGTACACGCTTCCGATCTCCGGCGGCACTGCGGCGCGCCTCACCTCGGGGCCCGCGTGGGACTACGGGCCACGCTGGTCGCCCGACGGCCGCCGACTGCTCTTCACCAGTGACCGTGGCGGTTGCGACAACGTGTGGGCCATGAATCGCGACGGCTCCGACGCGCGGCCCGTGACGAGCGAGAAGCGCGTCGTGAATCAGGCGGCATGGAGCCCCGATGGCGAGTGGGTGGCGTGCAAGAAGCGGATCACCGACTACAGCTCGCTCGGCACCGCCGAGTTGTGGCTGGTGAATCTGCGCGGCGGATCCGGCGTGCAGCTCACCGCCAAGGGAGATCTGCCCGAGGCCGGCGAGCCGGTGTTCTCGCCCGACGGGCGCTACCTCTATTACAGCGCGCGGCCGAGCCGCTACGCCTACGACCGCAATGTGTACGCGGGGATCTATCAGATCCGCCGCTTCGATCGAGTCACCGGCGACGCGACGGTGATCACGGACGGCTTCGGCGGATCGTGCCGGCCGGTGCTTTCGCCCGACGGCAAGACGATGGCGTTCGTCCGCCGCGAGCGCCTCAAGACCGTGCTCGGGCTGTTCGATCTCGAACGCGGCACCGAGCGCATCCTGTGGGACGGCCTCGACGACGACTTGATGGAGAGTTTCGCGTTCAATGGCGTGTACCCCAACTTCGCGTTCACGCCGGATGGTCGCTCGATCGTGGTGAGCGGAGGCGGTCAGTTCAATCGCGTCGAACTCTCGACCGGCAAGGCGACGCGCATTCCGTTCACCGCCCAGGTCGAACAGGTGATCAGCCACGCCCTGCGGTTTCCGCAGAACATCGCGTCCGACCAGTTTCGCGTGCGCATGATCTCGTGGCCGACGCCGAGTCCCGACGGGCGCACGCTGGTCTTCGCTGCGATCGGGAGCCTGTGGAGCCAGGCGTTGCCGAACGGAACGCCGAAAAAGCTCGTGACCCAGGGCGGGCTCGCCTACGCCCCGACGTTCTCGCGCGACGGACGCACGCTCGCCTACGTGTCGTGGAACGATCGCGAGGGCGGACATGTCTGGACGATGCCGGCCGGCGGCGGCGGCTCGAAGCGCCTCACCAGCATTCCGGCGCAGTACGCGAATCCCTCGTTCTCTCCCGACGGCTCGCGCCTCGTGCTGATCCGCGGCGACAACGCGCCGCTGCGCGGACACGACCTGGGCGACGAGGGCCGCGCGGAGGTGGTGTGGGTGCCGGCGCGCGGAGGCGTCGTCTCGCGTGTCACCGATCTCGCCTCGCGCGGATCGACGCGCCGCATGCCGCGCGTGTCGTGGGATGCGAAAGGCGAACGGATTCACTATGTGAGTACCGAGCAGACCGGGCCCGGTGAGGAGAAGACCAGCCTGTGGTCGATTCGCCCCGACGGCACCGACAAAGCCGAGCTGTTGCGATTCAAGTTCGCGGAGGAAGTGATCCCATCGCCGGACGGCAAGTGGGCTGCCTACGTCGAGCAGTTCAACGCCTATCTCACGGCGCTGCCCGAAGTGGGCCGCAAGGTGGTGGAGATCGCGGGCGAAGACGGCCCGGTGCCGGTCAAGAAATTCACCAATGACGAGGGCGCCGACTGGATCAACTGGACCGAGGGAGGGCGGCGACTGACCTGGTCCTTCGGCCCGCGGCTCTACCGGACACGTCTCGATTCGGTACTCGCCTACTGGGACACGCGCGCGATCGAAGCGGGTCGCAAGGTGATCCCGCCTGCACCCGGGGCGAAGAAGGCCGAAGCGAAAGACGAGTCGGGAGGGCGCGTGCCCACCGACACGCTCGAGATCAGCCTGTGGCTGCCGCGCGCAAAGCCCGCCGGCACGATCGCGCTCACCAACGGCCGCCTCATCACGATGCGCGGCGACGAGGTGGTCGAGAACGGGACCATCGTGATCCGCGACAACCGCATCACCGCGATCGGTCCGGCCGCGCAGGTCGCGGTGCCGGCCGGCGCCCGCGTGTTCGACTGCAAGGGCAAGACGTTGATGCCCGGCATGATCGACACGCATGCGCATCTTCACTTCAACACGCTCGACATCATTCCCGAGCAGCAGTGGCCCTACTGGTGCAATCTCGCTTACGGCGTGACGACCACGCACGACCCGTCCGCGAGCACCTATTCGGTGTTCACCGAGTCGGAGATGGTCGAAGCCGGCGTCATGAAGGGGCCCCGCACCTGGTCGACCGGCTACATTCTGTACGGCGCGGACGGGGCGGGGAAGGCGGTCGTCAACAGCCTCGACGACGCGAAGCACCACCTGAAGCGACTCAAGTCGCTCGGCGCTTTCAGCGTGAAGAGCTACATGCAACCACGACGCGAGCAGCGCCAGTGGATCATCGCGGCCGCACGCGCCGAGTCCATGATGGTGATGCCGGAGGGCGGCGGAAACCTCGAGATGGACCTCTCGATGGTGGTGGACGGCCACACCTCGAACGAACACGCGCTGCCGGTCACGCCGTTGCGCGACGATGTCGCGCAGCTGTTCGGCCACAGCCAGACGGTGGAGACCCCGACGCTGCTGGTCGCCTACGGCGGACTGTCGGGCGAGCACTGGTTCTATCAGCACTACGAAGCATGGAACAACCCGAAGCTGCTGCGGTTCTATCCGCGCGGGGCGCTCGATGCGCGCGCGATTCGGCGCCCGGTGATGACCATCGACGGCGACTGGCATCACATCAAGGTCGCGCAGGGCGCGAAGCGCATCCTGGACCGCGGCGGAAAAGTCAGTCTCGGAGCGCACGGGCAGCTCCAGGGCCTCGGTCCGCACTGGGAACTGTGGGGACTGACGCAGGGCGGCATCGGCAATCACGACGCGCTGCGTTGCGCGACGCTGACCGGCGCGTGGGAGCTGGGCATGGATCGCGATCTCGGAAGCCTCGAAACCGGAAAGCTCGCCGACATCGTGGTGATGGACCGCAATCCGCTCGACAAGATCGAGAACAGCGACTCGATCCGCTATGTCTTGAAGAACGGCGAAGTGTTCGACGGCGAGACCATGCGCCAGCTGTGGCCGGTCGAGAAGGATCGCCCACGGTTCCTGTTCGAGTCCGAGAACACGCGCATGCCGGGAACGGAAGCACCGCGCCGTTAGAGGAGAATTCACCGCACCGATCTGGAATCCCGCCGGGATCACGATGCCGGCGCCTGAGCGAAGTGCGCGCTCTGGCGCCGACAGCTCGGTGCGAGATGGGTCAACGCCCGCCGGACGCGCTCCTCGAGCGACGCCTCGGGGATGGCGTCGCAGCACGCGGCCCCGCGACGCGCCTCTTCCGCGCGAAACCCCAGTCGCCGCAGCCACGGGATCACGTCGTTGCAGGGAGTGGGCGCGGCTGTGTTCGGCTCCGCGGTCGCACGCGGCCCTGCAGTCGCACTCGCTGCGGGCTTTGCTCTCACAGCGCCACGCTGCGACTTCTCCCGCTTGTCGCGCATGAATGCCACTCCGTACAGCTGCTCGGCCTCGTACTGATTGTGCGCCCGGCATCGCAGCCGCAGGTTCGCCGCGGTGGTAGTCCCTCCTCGCGCCACCGGCTGGATGTGATCGAATTCCAGGCGCGCTCGCTCCTCGCAGCGCCGCCCGTTCTCGCTCACGAACGTGCAGTGGCCGCCATCGCGCAGCCACACGGTCCTTCGCACCGGCGCCGGCACGTAGCGGCCCTGCGGCCTGCCGCGTCGAGGTCGTGAGCGCGTGGCGGCCGCGAACTTGCGCTGTTCGAGCTGACGCACCAGCGCCTTGAGCGCCCGGTCGAGCACCTGTGCCAGGTCGCCCGAGGGAACCGCATGGTTCAGCAGCGCCTGGGCGTAGCGCAGCTGGTCGTAAGTTTCCTTCGCGAGTGTGACCTGCAGCGCGTAGCGGTCGGCCGAGAGCGGAGCGACCCTCGCTCGTCCAACCGGGGCTGCAGCCACTGGCGCCGCCAGAAGTGTTTCATTTTGAAGTAGCTCCAGCGCCACCTCGGCAGTGTGTTCAGTTGCGACGATCGCAGCGGGCGGAGCCGGCAACCCCATGGCCTGCAGGCTCGTCGGCAGATCAGATTGCGGGAAGCGTTCCGCCAGCAACTGCTCGACTTCTTCCCGGGTCTTGTGGGTGGTCGCCGCAACGAGCTCATCCACCGACTCAGGAGTCAGGTGGGTCGCAAGGACGAGCACGGTGGTGAGATGGATCCGTCCATCGGCGATGGCCGGGAACAGGACCGGGAACTTGCGGGCGATGCGAGCCGCGCGGATGCGTCTCAGCGCCGCGAACTCGGACAGGTGCAGCTCACCCACGCAGTAGGCGAGCATCGAGGAGTACGCGGCAGGCCGGTAGAGCTCGCGGGCCTCGACTTCGGCGAGATGCGCGAGGAGTGCGGCAGTCGTGACGCGATCGGTGGCGACGAGCGAGGCGAGATCGCGCAGCAGCACCCGATCGGCGAGGTGCGAAAGCGAGTAGGAAGGCATGACGGGTCTCCGCGGCTGTGAGAGTCGCGGGGGCAGGTCTCTTCTATATCATGCGCAATCGCGGCGCAATTACAGGCCCGCACGGCGCCTCGCAGCGAGCCGCGCGAAAACATTTCAACGTCACACGAGTTCCGCGCAGCCCGGCGCACGTGGCGAACGCTGGAGCGATCTCGGCAAGCCGGTCGTGCGTCGCGACGATGTCGCGCCCGAAAGTCGTCAAGCTCTATTTTCGAATCAACATCGGGCTGATGCACGGGCGCACGGGCGCACGGGCGCACCGGCGCGACAGCGCGCCGTCGCGCCGAACGCACCACCGCGCACGTCGGTCCCCCGAAGGTCGCCAACTCGGCCAGCTCCTCCTCGATCGAATCCAACCCCGGACGGTCGGCGAACGTCGAAGTCTGCGACTGCCACGATGTCGCGCGGAGCCGCCTCGCGTTCACCGCGGCACCCGAGGAACTCGCCATGCGCCGTGCCGTTCGATCGCTCCTGTGTCGCGCCATCGTCGCGGCCTCGCTCGCAAGCCTTCTTGCGCCGAACTCCCGCTCGTCGCTCGCCGCCACGGGGGAAGGCGCTTCAGAGACGCCACGCAAGCCCGCGGTGGTCGCCGGCGCCCGGTTGGGCCGGGAACTCGACGCGTGGGCGCGGCCGCTCGTGGCGGCCGGACAACTGTCCGGCAATCTCCTGATCGCTCATCGCGACCGCATCGTGCTCGAGCGTTCGTGGGGAATGGCGAATTACGAGCTGCAGGTGCCGAACACACCCGAGACGCGCTTCTGTGTGGCCTCGATCACCAAGCCGATGACCGTGATCGTCGCGCTGCAGCTCATCATGGAGCGCAAGCTCGGCTATCGCGATTCGCTGGCCCGGTGGATTCCGGACTTTCCTCACGGCGACAGCATCACGATCGAGCATCTGCTGCGCCATCGCTCCGGCATCCCGCACCGCGTGACCACCGACGAGCAGGAATCGCAGCCTCACACTGCCGCCGACATGGTCGAATTCGCAAAGCGGACAAAGCTCGAGTTCGTGCCCGGAGAGCGCAACTCCTACAGCTCGGGCGGATTCGCAGTGCTGGCCCGCGTGCTCGAGCTGGCGGGCGGCGCGAGCTATCCGCAGCTGCTTCAATCACGCATCTTCGGTCCGCTCGGCATGAAGCACTCGTCGCATCCGCTCAGCGGCGAGATCGTGCCGATGCGCGCCTCGAACTACGCGCCCGAGCCCGGCGGAGTCAGCAATCCGCCGCTCGAGGACCTGTCGTTCCTGGTCGGCGCAGGTTCGGTCGTGATGACCGCGCGCGACCTGCACCTGCTGCTGTGGGCCGACGGGAGCGGCAAACTCGGCGAGAGCTTTCGGCAATCCGCACTGCGCGGCAAGGGCATCTACTGGAACGGCAGCACCAACGGCTTCCGCGCCTTCGCGGACTTCGACACGTTGAGTGAGTACTCGGTGATCTGGACCGGCAATCTGCACACCGGCGCCGTCGACCTGCTCAAGCAGGCAGTGTGGGCGCTGCTCGAGGGCAAGTCGCCGGCGCCAGCAACCGCGCCGATCACCACTCCGGTACCGGTTGCGCCCGAAGCGCTTCGGCGCCATGAAGGGCTGTATGACGTGGCGGGCAATCCCCGGCTGCCGGTGCGCAGCAGGCCATACGGACTCGACGTGAACGGATGGGCGCTGGTCGCGACCTCGGACACGACCTTCTTCTCGTTGCGCGACTACGCCGCCGTCACTGCGGTGCGCGCGGCCGACGGCGTCACGAGCCGGCTCGACTGGAAGCTCGGTGCCGAGAGCTTTCCCTGCCCTCGGGTCGCCGACCTGCCGCGCTCGGACGCACGATAGCGCGTGCCGTCGGCGCCGCTGCCGCGCCGGTCACGGTCCATCGCGATCCCTCACAATCGACTTCATTGCGCACGCACCGGCGTGGGACACTCGATCGCGACGATCGATCGTTTGAGACCACACTTCCGGAGGATCGCTCCATGCGTGCCTTGAGTTCCGCGGTGTTCCTGCTCGCCCTCACCGGGCTCACCGGCATTGCACTCGCCACCGAGATCGCACCGGTCGCCTCGTCGCCACGCCATCCGCTGCTCTACCTGCACCCGCGTCCGTGGCAGCCGCCGCAACTGCCGCCGCCGCCGCAGCCACCCGAAGCCGGACTGCGCGCCGCGTTCGATCCCATCACCGGTGAGTGGATCGAACCCGCGCCGCTCGACGCCGAGAAGCTCGCATTCGCACGCGCGGCCACCCTCGCCGACATCCCGGTTCAGATCCGTGCCGACGGTTCGGGCTTCGCGGTGCTGGGCGGAAGGCTTCGCGCGTATTCGATGGTCCGCATCGGGTCCGATGGCGAGCTGGAGTTCGATTGCGTGCACTCCGAGGCCGAGGCCATCGCGCGAGTTCGTGAGAGCGAGCCCACCCGCTCTGCCGCGGGGGCGAAATGAGACTGCACACGCATCGTCGCCGCCTCGTTGTGGTCACGCTCGTCGCGCTGCTGTTCGCGGCTCCGGCTCCGTCGCACGCCGCCATCACGATCGTTCCGACCGACGGGGCGGGCGAGGGCTTCAATGATCCGACCGCGGCCGCACCGGTCGGCGGCAATCCGGGCACCACGCTGGGCCAGCAGCGCCTCAACGTCTTCACGCAGGCTGCGAGCATCTGGGACGCGCTGCTCAACAGCACCGTCGAGATCCGGGTGCGCGCCGCCTTCGACCCGCTCGCGTGTTCGACCACGTCGGGCGTGCTCGGGTCGGCGGGACCCAATGTGGTCGAGTTCAACTTCCCGGGCGCCGGCTTCGCGGGCACCTGGTACACGAGTGCTCAGGCGAATCAACTCGCCGGCGTCGATCTCGAAGTGGGCCAGGACGACATCGTCACCACGTTCAATGCGAGCATCGGTATCGGCTCGTGCCTGGTCGGGCGCAACTGGTACTACGGCTTCGACGGCAACGAAGGCTCCAACGGAATCGACCTGCTCCCGGTGCTGCTGCACGAGCTGGGTCACGGACTCGGCTTCCTGTCGCTCACCAACGAGAGCAACGGAAACTACTTCAGCGGCCAGCCGACGGTGTGGGACCACTTCCTGATGGACGACGTGTCGGGCAAGACCTGGTTCCAGATGACGGCGGCGGAGCGCGCCCTTTCGGCGAAGAACGCGAGCCACCTGGTGTGGTCGGGACCCCTCGTCACCTCCGCGGCGGGCGCGAAGCTCGGACTCCGTCCGCGCGTCATCGCGACCGGCGCGTTGAACTCGCAGTTCGACGCGAACCAGGCGACGTTCGGGGCGCCGCTCACCACCGGCGGGTTCACCGCCGAAGTCGTGGATGTGAACGACGGCGCCGGCATCACGAACGACGCGTGCGAGACTCCGTTCGTGAACGCCGTCGCGATGGCCGGAAAGATCGCGCTGTTCGATCGCGGCACCTGCACGATCGCGCAGAAGGCGCTGAACGCGCAGGCCAATGGTGCGGTCGGGCTCGTGATGGTTCACAACGTGGCGGGCACCACCGGCTCGATGAGCGCCGTGGTTCCGGGCGTCACGATTCCCGCGGTCGCAGTATCACAGGCCACCGGAGCCATCATCCGGGCCGCACTCGGTTCCGGAACCGTGTCGCTGACGCTCGGACTCGATCCCACGCATCGCGCCGGCATGAACGACGCGGGCAGGGTCATGATGTACGCACCCAATCCGATCCAGTCGGGCTCCAGCGTTTCGCACTGGGACGTGACCGCGACGCCGAACTTGCTGATGGAGCCGAACATCAACGCAGACCTCACCTCCGACGTCGATCTCGCCTATCAGTTGTTCGGCGACATCGGCTGGTTCCCGCAGCTGCTCGAGGCTCCGCAGGCGCGCGGCGGCGAACTCGCGATCGCGAGTGCCCCGAATCCCTCACGCGAAGGCGGCGTACTTCGATTCCGTCTTCCTGCGGCGAGCGACGTCGAACTCGCGATCTTCGACGTCGCGGGACGCCGTGTCGCGCGGCTCGTGAAGGGGCACCTGGCGGGTGGCGCACACGAGGTGAGGTGGTCGCGCCGCAGCGACTCGGGACAGCGGTTGTCGGCCGGCGTTTACCTGGCGCGGCTGCGGTCGGGTGGCGTCGAACAAAGCACTCACATCGTGCTGATGGACTGAGCGCAGCGGGCACTTCCCGCGCTCGACCCGGCGTGGCTTCGGCGTGCTAGCTTCCCGGCACGGCCGTTCCCGAACCCCCGCCCCGGAGTGCGCGATGTCGATCGCCCGCCGCTCGCTTGCCGTCGTGCCATGGCTGCTGTGGTGCCTCGCCGCCCTGCCCGCGGCCGGTGCGGCCGTGAGCGATTCGCTGACTGTGGCGCTCGACGAAATCGACCACCAGCAGCTCGATCGCAAGTGGGCGCTCTCGGACAGCCTCGCGACGCGCGTGTTCGAACGCGCTTCGCGCCTGATACCGCCCGACTCGGTGGCGATGTCCCGGGCACTCGACCTGCGCGCCGGCGCGCTGCTGGGACAGGCACGATTGCGCGATGGCGTCGGGGCCGCACTTCTCGAGCGCAGCCTCGCGATTCGGCGGCGGCTCTTCACGCCCGATACCGCGCGCTGGGTCGCGGCCTGCAATCTGCTGGGGCGCGTCCGGATGGAGCAGGACTTGCCCGACTCCGCACTTGCCGCATTCGCTGCCGCCCGTCGCCTGTGTTCGCCGACCCTCGCCGCCTCCGATTCGTTCGCGGCCGACGCGTGGTTCATGACCGGCAGGGTCCATCGACGCAAACTCGAGTCCGATTCGGCGCTGGCGGCGCTCGGCCGTTCGCGGGTGTTGCGCGAGCGGCGGTTCGGCCCGCGACACCCGCAGGTCGCCCAGGTGCTGAGTGAGGTCGGGGCAAATCAGTTGTTCGGCGGTCGCTACGAAGAAGCGCGCAGTTCGTTTGAGACCGCGATCGAGATGATCGTGGAGGCGCGCGACCCGACCAGTTCCGAACTGGTGCAGCCACTCGGCCAGCTCGCGAATCTCCAGTATCAGGTCGGTGACATCGCAGGCTCGATCGAAACCCTCGAACGCACCATCGCCATCCAGTCGAAACTCGACAACCCGAACAGCGCGCGACTGATCCCGCAACGATTCAATCTCGCCATGCGCTTCTTCGACTTCGGCGACTTTCGCAGCGTCACCGCGAAACTCGAGCCCCTATTGTCCGTCGCCGATGCGGCCTTCGGCCCCACGCACACTCGCACTCGCCAGATCCTCGTGATGCTCGGGGCTTCGACCCTGATGAGCGGCGACCTGGTTGCCGCGCGCGGCTATCTGTCGCGGGTGCGACCGATGTACGCGGACCGCGCACCGGACCCGACCCGGATGGAAGTCTTCGTGGATCGCTTCTACGCCGCGCTGCTCGCCCGCGAGGGGGATCTTCCGAACGCCCGCCTCGTTTCGGATTCGTTGATGCACAAGCTGCGCGCCGAGCCGGCGCCGATCTGGCTCTCGATGCACGCGCTCGAGTCACGGCTCGAGATCGCAATGGCGCAGGGCGATCGAAACTGCACGGCGGACGTGGTCGCCCGCATGGACTCGCTGTTCACATCCGAGGCGGAACGCCCGAGCACCAATTTCGCCAGCTATCGACGACTCAAGGGTCGAGCCTTCGCGTGGCTCGGACGGCCGGAAGCCTGGGACGAAGCGCTCGCCGCCGAAGAACTGGAGCGCGCGCGGGTGATCCGAAACGTACGAGCGCTCGCCGATCGCCAGGCGCTGCAGCTCGCGGGCGGTCTGGCCGAACCGTTCGATCAGCTCGCGCTGCTCGCGCGCAGCGGCGACTCCTCGCGCGTCGCGACCGCGTGGGACCGGCTGGTGCGCTGGCGCGGGCTGGTCGGCTCCGAGATTGCCGCCCGCCGTCCGCCGCGCGGTGCCGATGCCGATCCGGTGCTGCTCGCCTCGCACGCACAGTGGGAAGCGGCGCGCCGCCATCAGGCACAGTTCGAGGTCGCGGCACTCGCGAGCGGCGCGAGCCCCGAGGCGAGCGCGAAGCTCGCCATCATTCGCACCGAAGCGCAGGATGCGGAACGGCGCTATGCGGCGCTCGCGGATGCCCGCGGCCTGCAGCGCGATACCGCCCAGGTCTCGCTGGCGCGCATTCGCGCCGCACTCGCTCCCGGGGCGGCGCTGGTTTCGATCGTCGAACTCGCGCCGGAAACCGACACGGCACGGGTGGTCGCGTTCGTCGCGACAGGCGCATCGAGTCCGTCGCGACTGCTCGACCTGGGGCTGAGGCGCGAACTCAGACCTCGGCTCGAAGCGTGGCGGGCGGCACTCGCGTCGCCGCCGCCGGCCGGACACGAACGCGAAGCCGAACGCGCCTGCCGTCGTCTCGGAGAGGCGGTGCGCGAGCGCACCTGGGATCGACTCGCGCCTGCATTCGGTGACGCGTATTCGATCCTCGTGGTGGCCGATGGCGACCTGGCCGATCTGCCGTGGAGCGCCTTGCCTGAAGCCGGCAATCGCTATCTGGTCGAGATCGGACCCGTGATCGACACGCCGGGCGCCGAGCGTGAGCTGATCGCGCATGCGTGGCCGATGGGCGCCGGGCTGCTGGCGGTCGGCGATCCCGATTTCGGGCGCGCAAGCCCGCTTCCCGATCCCGCCGCCGCGACGGCACTCGCGATGCGTGGCTCGCTCGGCAAGTGCCTCGCGGCCTCGAGCCTCGAGCTGCAGCCGCTTCCCGGTGCGCGTCGCGAAGTCGAGGACGTTTCGGCGGCGTGGCTGGCGTCACATCCCGCGGACGCGCCGATGTCGAGCTACGGCGCTTCGGCGTCGGAACGAGCGATCAAGGCCGCTGCACCCGGGCGGCGCGTGCTGCACTTCGCCACTCACGGCGTGGTGTGGGGCGACTCGTGCTCGGTGCTGCGCGCCGGGATGCGAGGCGTCGGCGGAGTCACGG
>JABFRW010000136.1 GCA_013140805.1 Candidatus Eisenbacteria bacterium | reverse complement strand
TCCGACACCGCGTGGCGCGGTCCGGCAGCCAGCTCCACGCCGCTCGCAGCATCTTCTCGTGGTGACGAGCGCCTCGGTGGCGGCGATCACGCTGCCGAACCCGCGCGTTCATGAATAGGTCGGGCTAAGTTCGAGGTTCGAGCAGATCCCAGAGGTTCCCGTAAAGATCACGGAACACCGCGACCGTGCCGTAGTTCGCGACCTTTGGTTCACGGACAAAGACGACGCCATGCTCTTGATACTTTCGGTAGTCGCGCCAGAAGTCGTCGGTGTAGAGGAAGAACCCGACTCGACCCCCTGTCTGGTCGCCGACTCGAGACTCTTGGTGCTCGCCCATAGCACGCGCGAGCAAGAGCTTCGCTCCGGCACCCCCGGGCGGAGCAATGACCACCCACCGCTTGCCCTCATCGGGGAGGAAGGTGTCCTCGATCAGATCGAAGCCGAGGGCCTTCGTGTAGAACGCGATCGCTTCGTCATAGTCTCGAACGACGAGCGCGGCCAGTGCGAGATGCTGTTTCATTGGCTCGGCCTACGGCACCGTGCGAGTGACCTCGGTAGTCGCGCTGCTGCCCAACGCTCGGCATCAGCGGCGGCGCGCGGCGCCGTCCGCTGCATGCTGTTGTTAGGCAGCTTGGGCGACAAGGTAGCACCTGCGGCTAGGATACTCGGCTCCGTCATATGGTTCGCGATGAATCTGCTCGATGACCGCGAAATTGGCCGACCGGAGAGCCTCGACGATGTTCTCGGGGGTGTGACACCGAAAGTCCAGCGAGACCTGAGCGCCGAATAGTTCGTCCCGATGAACAACGTCTTCACCAATATGAAAAGAGACAAGCGCCAAGCCACCAGGCACGAGGACTCGTCGCACTTCCCGAAAGACTCGTGGGAGTTCGGTCAAGTCGAAGTGCACGATGGAATAAAACAGAACCACTCCGGCGAGACTTGCGTCGCTCGCGCTGAGGCGCCTCATGTCTTCGACACGAAAGTCGAGATCGGGATGCAGGCTCTGGGCCACCGCGACCATCTTCGCGGAAAAGTCGATCCCAAAGATCGTGACGCCTTGTTGGCTCAGATACCGGGCAACATGGCCAGGCCCACAGCCGAGATCGGCGACGAGACCGCGGCCACGAGTCTCTTCCGCAAACCGATTCAGGAGATGCCGGTCGAGTGGCTTGCGCGCGAGCTCGTCCGAGAGGTGTTCAGCGTACGCCGCCGCCGCCGAGTCGTAGCTTTCGCGAACGTCCATCGACTCCCCTGCTGCCTAACGCTTCGGTTCAGCGGCGGGCCGCGCAGCGGACCGTCCGCTGCAACCGATTGTTAGGCGTCATTTGTTGTCGGCCTTGGCTTCAAACTCTTTCCGTTTGCCCTCCATCCACTTGGCCATTCCGTCCGCAGATTGCATGAGGTTTCTCATTTCGCCCATGGCCTGTAGATGTGGCTTGTCGCCGTTCTGAAACATCTCCTTGCCGTGGTCTTGGCTCATCTGAGCCATCTCTTCGAAGGTGTTTGCGTGAAACTCCAAGTCGCACGCTCCGCCCAGCTCTTTGCAGGTCATTGTCTTCATCGCGAGTTCTCCTTTGTGGTTGTCGTTCGATTCTCGTGTAACGGCACCGTGACGCCTAACTCGAAGTAGACAGGTCAGGATATGTGGATACCCCGCGCGTCACCGCCCCGATAGCGCGAGTCGATGTCAGACGGGAGTTCCGCTCGATCGTGTGCCTCAGCAGCCTGGGCTCCTCTCGACTCAGCAGTTCATCCAGATACACAGACCCGTCCATCTCGGTCCCGGTCGTGAGGCCTCTGCCTCACGCCACCCCATCCAGTGGGCTACGTACGCCTCGCCCACCTCGGTTGAGCACGTGGGTGTAGATCATCCTCGTGCTCACATCACGGTGTCCGAGCAACTCCTGGATCGTCCGAATGTCGTAGCCGTCTTCCAGCAGATGCGTCGCGAACGAGTGTCGCAGCGCGTGGCACGACACGGGGCGCGGGATCCGCGCACGCCTCGCCGCCTCGCGCACGGCACGCTGGAGCACCGTCTCGTGCAGGTGATGCCGGCGTCGGCGGCCGCTCGCGGGATCCAGGTAGTAGCGCGTGGCCGGAAATACCCACTGCCAGCCCCACTCGAACGCGGCGGCTGGGTATTTGCGCTCCAGGGCTTCGGGCAGTTCCACGCTGCCCAGCGCCCGCTGTAGATCACGGCCATGTTGGTCGCTCACGCCCGCGAGATGTGCCTGGAGCGGCTGGCGCAGCCTCGAGGGCAGCAACGTCACGCGATCCTTGCCGCCCTTGCCCTCGCGCACCAGCAACTCACCGCGGCTGAACTCGACGTCTTTCACCCGCAGCCGACAGCACTCGAGCAGCCGCAGGCCTGCCCCGTAGAGCAGCGAGGCCATTAGCCGCTCCACGCCCTGCAGCTCACGCAACAACACCGCCACTTCGCCGCGCGCCAGCACCACCGGAAGTCGCGCGGGGCGCCGGGCGCGCACGATCTCGTCCATCCAGGGCAGTTCGCGTCCGAGCACATCGCGGTAGAGAAACAGCAGCGCGCTCATCGCCTGGTTTTGCGTCGAGGCGCTGACCTTGTTCTCCACGGCCAGGTGGCTCAGGAATCGCGTGATCTCATCCGCCGCCATGCCGTCCGGGTGTCGCTTGCCGTGAAACAAGATGAAGCGTCGGATCCATCCGACGTACGCCTCCTCGGTGCGGCGGCTGTAGTGCCGCACGCGAATCGCCGCGCGCACGCGATCGAGCAGCCGCGGTTCGGTCGCCCCGCCAACCACTGGCGTGGCGGGCCTCTCTCGCACGATCGCGCTGGGCCACACGGCGGGAGCGACGGACTTCAAACTGAGCTGGTTCTCCACGGTGTCGATGCTCCGAGGGGCGTCACGACGAGGGCGTCCGAGGTGGGCGGCAGTATCCCTCGATGCACAGGCGCGATCAACGCGAGCGTCTCGCCCCTGTGCTACCTTCGCGCACCGTTTCTACGCGAGACCCGGAGTTCCTCATGCCCGATCTGATCCGCATCGCGAATGCCGGCGGTTACTGGGGCGACGACCTTGGCCAGTTCAAGCGCCAGCTCGAACTCGGCCCGGTGGACGTGATCACGCTCGACTTCCTGGCCGAGATCACGATGTCCATCATGCAGAAGCAGCGCGCCCGCGATCATCGTACCGGCTACGCGCGCGACTTCGTCACGCAGGTGCGCGAATCGCTCCCGCTGCTCGCCAAGAACGGCACGCGCGTGATCACGAACGCAGGCGGGGTCAACCCGCTCGCCTGCCGCGGCGCGCTGCTCGAGCTGATCAAGCAGCACGGCCACAGCTTCGAGGTCGCGGCGGTGGTCGGCGACGACCTGATGGAGCGCCTCGGCGAGCTGAATGCCGCCGGCATCACGCTCGACAACATGGAAGACGGCGCCGCGTTCGCCGCGGTGCGCGAGCGCATCTCGTCGGCGAACGCGTACTACGGCGCGTGGCCGGTGGTCGAGGCATTGAAGAGCGGTGCGCAGATCGTGGTCACGGGCCGCTGCACCGACACCGGCATCACGCTCGCCCCCATGATCCACGCATTCGGCTGGGCGGCGGACGACTGGGATCGCCTCGCCGCCGGCATCGTGGCGGGACACATCGTGGAGTGCGGTGCTCAGAGCACCGGCGGCAATTACACCGACTGGCGCACCATCAAGCACTTCGAAACCATCGGCTACCCGGTGCTCGAGGTCTACTCCGACGGCTCGTTCATCGTGACCAAGCACAGCGGCACCGGCGGCGCGGTCACGGTGCGCACGGTGCGCGAGCAGCTGGTCTACGAGATGGGCGACCCGCGCTCGTACATCACGCCCGACGTGGTCGCGGACTTCGCGACCGCGCGACTCGAGCCCGCGGGCCGCGATCGCGTGCGCGTGTGGGGCGTCAAGGGCCGCCCGGCGCCGCCGTCTCTCAAGGTGAGCGCCAGCTACTTCGATGGCTTGAAGGCAACCGGCATGCTGATCCTTTCGGGACCCGACGCGGTCGCCAAGGCGCACGCGTTCGCCGAGCTGTTCTGGAAGCGCGTCGGCGAGAAGTTCGAAGCCACGCACACCGAGCTGGTCGGACACTCGGCGTGCTGGGGGCCGCTGGCACCGCCGGTCGATCCACCCGAGTTGCTGCTGCGCCTGTCCGTACGCGATCGCGACAAGGGCAAGATCGAGAAGTTCTCGAAGATGCTGCCGGCCGTGATTCTGTCGGGCCCTCCCGGCGTCGCGGTGACCGGCGGCCGCCCGCAGGCGCAGGAAGTGATGGCGTACTGGCCGGCACTGGTGCCGCGCGATCGAGTGAAAGCCACGCTGGTCACGCGCGACGAACAGCGCGAGCTCGAGTGGCCCACGCCCCTGGTCGCCGCGCAGAAACCGGCGACGCTCCCGCGCGAGTCGTGGCCGACCGCGCGCGGGAGCGTCAAGCGCGTCACGGTGAAGCTCGCCGAACTCGCGCACGCGCGCAGCGGCGACAAGGGTGACATGGCGAACATCGGCGTGATCGCGCGCGCGGCCGAAGTCTACCCGTGGCTGGTGCGCACGCTGACCGCTGCGGTCGTGAAGAAGCGTTTCAAGGGCATCTGCATGGGCAAGGTCGAGCGCCACGACGTGCCGAACCTGTGGGCTCTCAACTTTCTGCTGGGCGAATCACTGGGCGGCGGCGGCACGGTGTCGCTGAGGCTCGACCCGCAGGGCAAGACGCTTTCGCATGCGCTGCTCGCCATGGAGGTCTCGGTGCCACGCGCATTGCTCGAAGCGGCGCGGAAGGCGGATGCGGAAGTGGGTGGCGGAAAGAGAACGACTGCGAAGCGGGCGAAGGCCGGTGGTCGGCGCCGTTAGCGACTCAGGCGCCAAACGCATAGGAGGAAAACGCATGTCTCCCGAGATGCCCGCGATTCCCAAGGGGAGTGGAGAGCACCCCATCGTGCTCGTCAGCATTTCTGCGAACGACCTCGCCGCTTCGAGTGCGTTCTACTCCAGGGTTTTCGGCTGGCAGTTGCAGAAGATGTCGGCGGAGCTGATCGGGGTGATCACACCCGCGGGCCCGGCGGCCGCGCTGCGCTCGAATGTCGACGCGGGATTTCCGGGGGTGGTGCCCTACATCGGAGTTCCCGACGTCGATGCGGCCCTGAAGCGTGCCGTGAACGCCGGCGCTGCGATCGACCGTGGACCGTGGTCCGTTCCGATGGTCGGCAAGCTCGCACGCTTCAAGTCACCAGCCGAGAGCCTCTATGGATTGACCGACACGGTCTCCCCCACGGGCTCACCCCACATCCCGATGCCGTTCGGCGCGAACCCCAAGCCCCCCGCCGGGGCGATTTGCTCGCTCGAGATGTACGCCGGCGATGGATCGGCCGCCGCCAGGTTCTTCGGCGATGCGTTCGGCTGGGGCTCGATCGAGACCATGCCGCAGTTCATGGGGTTCGATCCCGGCGCCGGGATCGGCGGAGTCTTCCAGTCGCACACGCCGGCATTGCCCGCAGTGGCCTACATCTATTCGACCGACGTCGCGGCGAGCCTGATCGAAGTCGAGGCCGCGGGCGGCAAGAAGACCGCGGAAGCCATGAGCGTTCCCGGCCTCGGGTGTTTCGGATACTTCACCGATCCCTCAGGCACCAACATGGGGCTGATCGGGCCGTGAACGAAGTCACGGCGTTCCTCGCCGCGCTCGAGCACCCGCACAAGCCGGACATCGAAGCGATTCGCGCGATCATCGTGAGCGCCGACAAGCGCATCCACGAGAGCATCAGGTGGAACGCACCGAGCTTTGGGATCGACGATCATTTCGCGACTTTCAATCTGCGGTCGAAGGCCGGCGTGCAGGTGGTGCTCCATCGCGGAGCCAAGGTGCGCGCCGGGCTCGCGGATCCCAAGATCGACGACCCGAACGGACTGCTGAAGTGGGCGGCCAAGGATCGTTGCGTGGCCACGTTCGCAGACGCGAAGGACATCCAGGCGAAGCGAGTCGCGTTTCTGGCGATCCTCAAGCAATGGATCAAGCAGCTGTGACGCAGCGATGCGCCGGCCGCGCCCTGCGAGCGGAGGCACAGGCGTGAAGGCCTACGTCGCGATCACAGGAGTGCTGTTCGGGCATTGACTCGGTCGAAGCCAGTGCCGTGGATGCAATTGTTACGCGACTCTCCGCAGCACTCGAGCGATGACGAGTCGTTCCGCGTGGAACCGTGCACCGTTTCCGCAATGTCGGGAAGGGCGTCACGGAGCAGCTGGTGACGTTCGTTCGGGCTGGCAACGAAGCCGCACCGAGGCACGGCATCGAGTTCGTGATACCGGCCGACTCGGCTCGCTAGCGATTCGAGGCCCGCTCGCGCGCCGGTGGCGCTCGCAGGCCGGGCCGGAGGGTTGACGAGGATGATCCGCTCCGTGCTCGAAGTCATCGTATTCGTGCTGGTGGTCGTCGCCGATGCCGTCGGTCTGGTGCCGCTCACACAGACGATCGTCCTGCTACCGCTGGTGTGGGTCGCTCTGCGAGTCGGCCGGGAGCCGTGGGCGAGCATCGGATTCCAGCGGCCCGAGCACCTCGGCCGCATGATCGCGATCGGCATCGTTGCCGGTGTGGCGCTCGAAGCGCTGGCCGTGCTCGTGACCACGCCGTGGATCAGCGGACTGTTCGGCGTCCAACCGGACTACTCGGAGCTGCGCGAGATTCGCGGCAACCTGCCGATGCTTCTGCTGTTTCTGGCGCTGTCCTGGACGCTGGCGGCGTTCGGCGAGGAGATCTGCTTTCGCGGCTTTCTCATGAAGCGGCTCGCGCGACTCTTCGGCGAGAGTCGCGCGGCCTGGTGGGTGAGCCTGCTGCTGTCCAGCGTTCTGTTCGGCTGGGGCCATACCGAGCAGGGTGTCTCGGGCTGGGTGCAGGAGGGGCTGAGCGGATTCCTGCTGGGGGTTCTGTTCCTGACCAGCGGGCGCAACCTGGTGGTGCCGATCGTGGCGCACGGCGTCTCGAACACCGTCGCTTTCGTCCTGATCTACCTCGGGCGTTATCCGGGGCTCGGATGACGAGCGGCGACGCGGTGGGCACGCTGAAGACCTGAGGCCTACCGCCAGCGGCTCTTGACGTTCCCCCACGTCGCGTGTCGCGCGGGCGTCGGACCGTCGCCGGTGAGCGTGAGGTCGTCGAAGTAGACGGGCACGCCGCCCAGATCGAAGCGGAAGTTATACGCGCCGACCCAGCCGGTCGGAATCGAGTTGTCGACGATCGGCACGGTGGTCAGCTCGGCGCCGTCGAAGAAGCAGCGGAAGCTGTCGCCGAGCGCGATCACCTTCATGTGATGCCACGTATTGACGGTCGGCACACCGCCCGGCAGCGTGTTCGCGAACCAGGTCCCGAGCGTCGTCGGCGCGCTGTTCACGAGCTTGCGGAAGTTGATCTGGAACAGGCCGGACTGGATCACGAACTGGTAGCAGGTGCCGAAGCCGTTCGACGGATCGGCGCGCAGCACAAGGCCGCGGCGCGTGTTGCCGTCGCCGGTGAAGAACCAGCCTTCCCACGTGTAGTCGACGAGTCCCATTGGGTCGGTCGCGGTCAGGATCACGCCGCCGGAGTCCGGCACCGACGAGTTGGTCGCGACCGCGACGGTGTGATCGCCCGACGGATTCGCATACGCGGGATTCGACGGTGCGAGCGTCAGCGGCTGCATGGTGTTGCTGATACCAAAGCCGGGCACCCACACCAGGTCGAGGACGCCACCGGTGACATGTTCGGCGAACGTGGCGGCGTGCGCCGATGCGGCGAGCGCCACGGAAATCATCAGGGTCATCACAGATGCACGAGCAAGACGCATGAGACTCCTCCGGAATCGAAATCGAATCGTCGTCCTGGGGAACCGCGGGCGCGCAACGGGCGACGGAACGCCGCGCACCTCCGAGCTCATCTCAACAACGTGAAGCGCGTGGCTCGCACCGATGGGTCCGAAGCGAGTCGCGCGAAGTAGATGCCGGCCGCGACCGGGTGGCCGGATGCGTCACGGCCGTCCCAGCGCAGCGCACTCGCGGCGCCAGTCGCGAGGCGCGCGACCGCGCGGCCGTCGACGCCGATCACCTCGAGCCAGTCGTTCGCGCCCCCCGCCCGCGGCAGCGCGAACGCGACCGCGCCATGCGTCGGATTGGGGCTCACGCGAATCGTCGCGATCGACGGCACCGCTGCGGGCGGCACACCCACCACGCTCGCGGTGAGTGGCGCCTCGAGATACGCGATGCGTCGCAGCAGATTGCCGGGTGTCGCGCCGCGATCGCCGATCACGGTGACGCCGGCCTGATCGGTGGCGGGCGCCTGGAACACCAGCTGAGCGCGACCATTCGAGTTGCGTGCGGCGAGCGAAAAAAAGCGCTCGTCGGTCGCGGGTGTGTTGGTGAGATTCTGCGCCGCCGACCAGGACTCGCCGGTTCGCGCGACGCTGATGCAGATGTCGCCGAAACCGATGCCGGTCACGATCCCCGGGAGCCCTGCGTCAGCGGTTGCATCCACTTGCGTGTCGGCGTAGCGCTGCCACGCCACGTAGGTCTCGCGACCATCGGCCGAGAAGCCGACCTGCGGCCAGTCGACCGAGATCGTATTGAAGCCCGACAGCGGGCCGTTGAGGCCGTTGTCGAGGTCGTCGTAGCGATCCGCTTCTCCCGCCGCGACCTGCTTCACCACTTCGATGCCGCGCTGCGAGTCCCAGTGCAGGATGCGGCTGCGGTGGTCGAAGTACACGACGTTCGCGCCGCTCCTGCGCGCCTGAAGCTCGCTCCACACCACGTTCGGCGTGGTGTCGTTGTAGGCGAGATGGCAGTGGATATAGGGGCGGAATTGCGTCGAGGTCGAGTCGGTCGCGGTCACCTGAGCGTCCGAGTAGGCGGTGATCGGCCGGGTGCGCACGGTGGCGGGCGCGAACGTGCCGTCGCTCGACTCGATCAGGTAGAGGTTGCCGCCGAAGTCGCCGACTGCGATGCCGACGCGACCATCGCTCGCGGCCGCCATGCTCGGGAACGCGGGCTTGCCGTCGCGGAACAGCGCCGGCGGCGCGACCGCGGTCCATGCGCCCATCTGCCAGCCGACCGGACACCCGAACGTGGCGCCGGGTGACGCGAGGTGACTGATGCGGAAGTCGTTCACCTCGTCGTACTGCCCGCCCTTCGGCACTTCACCGAACACCGTGAACGAACCGTCGGTCGTGGCGACGACCTGGGGGAACAGGTAACTCGGCGAGATGATGGGCGTGAGTTCCCCCGTGTAGGTCGTCGCCCCGACCGCGTCCTGCAGGTAGAAGATGCCGCGCAGGTCACAACCTTCTTCGTTCATGTGCTGAGAGATCGCGACGCGGCCATCGGGTGCCAGCGCGATCGAGCCATGACCGCCGAGCTTCTCGGTCAGGCAGCAGCCCCACAGATCCGGGTCCTGCACCTTGCCGCGGTGATCCCACAGGCCGGCGGTGCGCACCGCGTAGCCCATCGCGCGGTTCGGATAGGGCTGCGGTGAGCCGAGGTTGGGCGGGCACCCGCCACCGAGCTCGCAGTAATCCTTCTGATAGGTGACGTACACGCGCCCGTCGGCGCCGATCACGATGCGTGCACCGAGTGAGCCCATGTCCTGCAGGTCGTACCAGGTCGAGTCGAGCACGATCGCACCGGCCGGCAGAGGCACCGGCGAAACCGTGACGCTCGCGGGCGTGGCGCTCGACGCGAGCGGTGCTCCCTGCGCCGACCTTCGCGCGGCGTCGGAGACCGTCATGCCGGTCACGATGTCGCGCACCACGCGTCCGCGTGGATTGGCGGACTCGCGCGCGATTGCGGGCGCCGCGGTGAGCAGCACCAGCAGCACGAAGGGTGACAG
This sequence comes from Candidatus Eisenbacteria bacterium, assembly GCA_013140805.1. Taxonomy (NCBI): domain Bacteria; phylum Candidatus Eiseniibacteriota; species Candidatus Eiseniibacteriota bacterium. Next base: position 18,319 of record JABFRW010000136.1, on the reverse strand, counting down.
GCGTCGCATCAAGGAGTGACTCCGGAACGGTCGCGCCACGGCAGCTCGAGATCCCTGCGCACCGCGAGCGTCACGGTGCGGCCGGGTTCCTCGATGAAGCCGAGCGGCTCGCGGTAGGTGTGGTCGAGCAGATTGCGAACGGCGAGCGTGATGCGGGTGTTGGCAACGGTTGCCGCGGCTTCGGCCGCGAACGTCCACGACGCGGGCCGCGGCAGCGCCTGGCGCTCGCCGTCCGAGGAGCGATCGTCCACCGGCACGGCGTCGGTCCAGCGACCGCGCAGCGACAGCATGCCGAGCGGGAACCAGCGCGCCGCCAACGGGACTCCCACGTCGAGGGTCACCCGCGACTCGCCGATGTCGGTGAGTCGCCGTCCGTTGTCGAGGTCTTCGCCGCGCGGCACCGCGGCCTGAACCGCCAGCAGCGCGCGACGCGTGTTCCAGCGCGCGGTGAGTTCGAGGCCTTCCAGACGCGCGCGCTCGACGTTTTTGTAGACGAACGTCGGACGCCCGAACACCAGATCCTGATAGACGAGCGCAATCAGGTCGTGCACGTCGGAGCGATAGGCCGACACGCGCAATGCGCCGCGATCGCCGGTCAGTCGCACACCGACTTCTCCGGTTCCCGATCGTTCCGCGCGCAGCGTGTCGTTTCCGAACACGTGCATGCCGCCATGGATGTCGCTGTTGAAGAAGCGCTCCTCGAGGCTCGGCACGCGAAAGCCGCTCGCGACGTGAACGTAGGGCTCCCACATGCCGATCGGTCGCGCGAGCCCGGCCTCGGCACTCCAGCGCCGGTCGCGCGCGTCGATCTCTCGGCGGACGTTGCCGGGGTCTTCGGGAATCGGAAATTCATCCGAGTGCGTGCGGTGATGGTCGTAGCGAAGGCCGGCTTCGCCGCGCAGCGACCCGCGTTCGGCACTCGTCGAGGCCCCGAGCGCCCACGCCTGGCGCCACGCTTCAGGCATGCTGTTGCCGGTCGTGATCACGGTCGGCGAGGCGACGCCCGACGCGTTGACGGCGTCCTGCGTGGTGGTTCGCGGTCCCTTCGAGGCCTCGAAGCGCCACTCACCGGCCACTCGCACGGCGCCCCGCGGCCCGAAGCGCAATTCCTGACGCGCGCTCTGCGCATCGGTTCGAATGCGGTCGTAGGCGTCGCTCGTGCGAGTTGCGATGCGGCGACCGCGCAGCGAGTCGTAGCCGACCGTGACTTCGTCGAAGTCGGTGCGGAAGCGCTGCTTCGAGAGCAGCAGCGCGACGCTCGGGAACCAGCGCTCGTCGCCGGGCCGCTTGAGCTCGAACCGAGTCGCCTCGCGCGCCTGAAGCGGGTAGCTCGCGCGCGAGCCGTTCGCGTCGCCGAAGGCGGGAATGCCGACGTCGCTCGCCGCGTGATGACTGTGCTCCAGGTCGAGGGTCACGAGCCCGAGCCGCGCACCCATCCGGCCCAGCAGATCCTCATCGCGGCTGCCGCTGTTCGCGAGCGCACCGCTCGGCGTGACCAGCGCTTCGAGGCTCGCGAGTCCGCCGCTGATCTCCGCACCGAAGCGCGGCCCGCGAAACCGCAGCCGCGCATTGCCACCCGCGTCGCTGCCGGGCGTGGTGGCGCGCGCCGACAGCGTTGCGCCGAGTGTCGGCGCCTCGGCGAACAGCTCGCGCTGCGTGACCAGGTTGACCACGCCTCCGATCGCGTCCGAACCGAATGCGGCGCCGGCCGAGCCCGGCGACATCTCGATCGCGTCGAGGCGGTCGACCGCGACCAGCGAGGTCTGCGCGCTATGGCCGCGACCGCTCGAGAGACGCACACCGTCGACCGTCACCAGCACGCGTTCGCCCGCCATGCCGCGCACCGCGATCTGCGACGACCACGCGCCGGTGCGGATCAGGTCGACACCAGGCGCCGAGAGCAGCGCTTCTGCGGCGGTCGCGGGCAGGAAGCGCGCGATCTGGCCGCGGGTGAATCGCAGCTGTGTCGTGGTCGAGCGCGCGTCGCGCGCCGCACGATCGGCCACGACTCGCACCGGCGGCAGCACCGTGATCGAGTCGGTCATGCGACGCGGCGCGGGAATCAGTGCCGACGACCACACTGCCAGCGAGTCCGCCGTGACGAGCGAATCCGCAACCGCACTCGCGCTGTCGGCGGGGGCCGCGAGCGGATGTGCAAACAGGGCGAGAGCGAGTGCGATCGGATGGGTCATGGCGCGCTGTAACCTAGCGAGCGCCATGCCGTTCCGGCCATGCGCAGCTACCCGGATGCCGGGCTTCAGTAGTGCTACGGAGGCGGAATCAGTCCGTTGGCGATCGCAAACCGCGTGAGTTCCGCCACCGAATGGAGTTCCAGCTTCCGCATGAGATTTGCACGATGGGTCTCGATGGTCCGCAGCCCGATTCCGAGCTCGTACGCAATTGCCTTGGAGGGCTTGCCTTCTGCAATCGCGACCAGCACTTCGATCTCGCGGCGCGTGAGGCGAGCGAGAGCCGGCTTCTCGGTCGCGCGCATCGCCTCGCCGAGCGCGAACTGAGCGCCCGGGCTGTAGAAACCCGAGCCCGCCATCACCGCTCGGATCGCGCGCGGCAGTTCCTGCACCGCGGTGTCCTTGAGCAGATACCCGTCCGCACCTTCGCGCACCGCACGCGAAACGTAGGCGGGATCCGAATGGAGCGACAGCACCAGAACCCGCTGCGCCGCACCCCGCGCGCGCAGTTCGCGCAGCACCGCGAAGCCGTCCATGCCCGGCATGTTCAGATCCAGCACCACGAGTTCCGGATCGTGCTCGGCGATGCGCACCAGCGCCTCCTCGCCGTGACCCGCCTCGCCCACCACGCGCAAGTCCGGTTCGGCCTCGAGGACGCGCCGCACGCCGGCGCGCAGCAGCGGTTGATCGTCGACGAGCAGGACGCGGATCGGCGTGGCCCGCGTGGTGAGCGGCGCTTCGTGGGATTCGCTCACGGGCGCGCCGTGGCCGGGAGCCACGCCTCGATCCGGAATCCCTTCCCGGGCTCGCTCGTCACCTCGAGGCGACCGCCCAGATCCGTCACCCGTTCGCGCATGCCGAGCAACCCCAGATGCGGCACCGGATCGGCGCCGGTGCCCTGCCCGTCATCGGTGATCTCGAGCGCGATGCCACCGCGCGCGGCGACCAGACGCACCTGAGCACTCCCGGCCTGCGCGTGGCGCACCACGTTCGTGAGCGCCTCCTGCACGATGCGATAGACGACGACCTGCACCGGCTCCGCGGATTCGAGCGCTCCGGGCGCCAGCTCGAGCGTCACGCTCAGGCCACTGCGCGCCTGCATCTCGCGCACCATGGACTCGAGTGCGGCTTCGAGACCGAGGTCGTCGAGTGCCGGCGGCCGCAGCAGATCGCTCACGTTGCGCACCTGCTGCAGCGCGCCCGCGACCAGCGCACTCGCTTCGCGCCGTCCTTCGAGGTCCAGCTCGATCTTGACCGTGGTGAGCGCCTGGCCCACCGAGTCGTGCAGCTCGCGCGCGATGCGGCGGCGCTCGTCCTCCTGGGCGCGGAGCAGCAGGCGGGTGAGCTGCTCGAGTCGCACCGTACGCTCTTCGAGCGAACGCCGGCCCTCGCCCAGTGCCAGCGCGAGCGCCCCGACTGCGGCGGCCACGATCAGCAGCACATCGGCGAACACTCCGTAGAGCACCGCGTTGCCCTGCCCGCGCAGGATCGGGTAGTCGAGGTGATGCAGCGACCAGATCGCGAAAGTGAACGCGAGCGTGAGCGCGCCGCCCGAGGGACGGCGACGGTGGCGACGGAAGAACACGATCGCCGTCCACAGCGTGACGACCGACAACAGCACCGCGCCGGAGATCCCGGCCACCGCCATGTTGTGGAGCTGGAACACCGAGAACGCCGACCACGCGACCGCGGCGACGCCGAACCACAGGTATCGGCGACGCCAGCGCGCGTCCTGTGCGAGCTGCAGCGTCGCCCACAGCAGCGCGAGTGCGGTGAGTGCCGTGGTGACCTGATGCGCGAACAACCACCCCTCGTGGCGCTGCACGAGGAACGCCGAGATGAACACCAGGCGCAACGCGTAGAGCAGCCACGCGGCCGCCCAGGTGGCGTGGAAACGCCCCCAGCCCTGCCGCCACAACCCCACGTGAACGAACGAGAGGGTGAGCGTCAGCAGGGCCTGGAAACCGAGCGCGATGAGGTCGGGAGTCATGATCATGGGCGGGTACTCGCCCGCCGTGTATAGGCCCTCGACGCGCCGACGGCAAGCCGGCAGTTGACCGCGGTCGCACGGCGCGCGAAGGTCCCGGCGGTGCCTGCCGCCCACCCCCCTTCACGCCATCGGAGAGCCACCCATGATGAACCGCGAGACGTTTCTCACTCTGTGGGACAACCTGCGCCAGCGCCACGGCATCACGCTGCGCCTGATCGATGCGCTGCCGGCCGATCGCATCGATTCGAATCCGATCCCCAACATGCGCACGCCGAAGCAACTGCTCTTTCACCTCTACGGTCAGCTGGTGCGCGAAGTCGCGAAGGGCGTGGTGAGCGGCGAGGTCCTGGACACTCCGGACGAGGCAATCTCGGCGCTCAAGACCAAGGACGATCTGGTGCGCTTCGTGAACCAGTGCTGGGTCGACGCCGACCGCGCCGCCCAGTCGGTCACCGACGCGCAGCTCGGCCGAATGATGAAGACCCCGTGGGGCTCCGAGATGCCGGGCGCCATGGCGTGGACGGTCCTCAACGACGAGTTCCTGCATCACCGCGGTCAGCTTTTCGCGTACGTGCGAGCACTCGGCCACGACGTCCCCATGATGTGGGACTTCGCGCACAATGCCCCGGAATATCAGCCGAAAGCACACGCCAAGGGCTGATCCGCACCGCGCGAGCGCGGCGGATGAGATGACCGCTCCATAGGCTCGTCCTACCCGGTGGCTGATCCCACTCATGCTCCGTGAGGACCCGACGGACCGCCGGCTGCCAGAGTCACGGAGGGCTGGAAGGCGATGGCGATCGCGGGCCTCGCCGAACGCGAGTAGCACTTCGGCAATCTCGGCATCGGCGCGATCGAGGCGCCGAACCGTGCGCAGGACCTGCGGGTGCGCGGCGACGCGCATGCCTTCACGCTGACCGCGCGCACCGATACGCATCCGCGTCCTGCACGCACGCGCGCTCGATTCCCGCGGGGTCGAGTTCCGTGACGCTTCCGATGCGCAGGTGCTGCGCTACGACGGACTCGTGGTGCTGGACGCCGACGGCGTGGCGCTCGACGCGACGATGACACCGGTCGCCGGCGGCTTCGAGCTCCGCGTCGCCGACGCTGCGGCGCGTTATCCGATCGTGATCGATCCGCTCGCGACCACTCCGGTGTGGACCGGGGCGGGCGTCACGGTCAACACGAGCCTCGGCTTCTCGGTTTCGACGGCATCGGCATCGCACGCGGCACCTACGGCGCGACCCAGTCGCCGGCGTTCGGCTTCAGCTTCTCCTCGGCCGGGCTGACGTGTGCGGGCGCCGACAATCCGTGTCACTGGCGGGCACGGCTCGAGTCGCGGAGTCCGTTCTTCCCGCGCTCACCGTGGTTCTCGCCGTCGGGCAATTCTCCGACCGAGGCCGACGTTCGCACTTCGGCGCCGGTGGTCGGCATCGACCCCGAAGCTCCCGCTCCGAGCACGCTCGCGTTCGCGGCGCCGTACCCGAACCCGACTCACGGACGCACTTCACTTTCGTTCGCGCTGCCGCGTACGGGCGAGATCCGACTGGTGGTCCGCGATCTGCAGGGTCGCACCACGCGGATGCTCGCGGCGGGTTGGTGGCCGGCAGGACGCCACGCGATCGCGCGGGACGGGCGCAGTGAGTCGGGTGACGCCGCGGCTCCGGGTGTCTACTTCATCTCGCTCGAGAGCCAGGGGGAGCGCACGAACCAGAGGATCACGCTGGTTCGATAGGGCCGCCGCTCCTTCCGGTCGTAAGCGAAACGCCTCGCGGGAACCCACGGGGCGTTTCGTCGTTCCAGGCCAAGCTGCTGCGGCACAACGGGTCGCAAGATCGCTGCAACCTGTGAGACGGGGCTGGCCGTAGTGATACCGTTGTGATATCACTCTGACATCAACCCAATCCCCGGGAGGAGATCATGATCCGCGAGAAGGCCGCCTCGTCTGCGCCTGGAATCCCGATGTTGCTGTTCCTGTTCGTGATGTTCGCCGCTTCGATCTTCATGCTGATCTCGATGGCGCGCGTCGAGAACCTCGCCGGCATCCTCGCCTCGGTCGCGATCCTGATCGCCTCGAGCGTGAGCTTCGGCGGGCTGCGCGTGGTCAATCCGAACGAGGCGCACGTCGTCACGCTGTTCGGTCGGTACACCGGATCGCTGCGACTGCCCGGCATGTGGTGGATCAATCCGTTCTCGACCACCAAGCGAATCTCGATGCGCGTTCGCAACTTCGAGAGCTCGAAGCTCAAGGTCAACGATGCCGACGGCAACCCGATCGAGATCGGCGCCGTGGTGGTGTGGCAGGTGGTCGATTCGGCCGAGGCGCTGTTCCAGGTCGACAACTACCAGGAGTTCATGAGCGTCCAGAGCGAAGCCGCCCTGCGCAATCTGGCGACCTCGCATCCGTATGACGCACGCGACGAGAAGATCCTGTCGCTGCGGATGGCCAGCGCCGAGATGAACGACGCGCTGCGCCACGAAGTGCAATCGCGCCTCGACAAAGCGGGCGTGCAGGTGGTCGAGGCTCGCATCAGCCACCTCGCCTACGCTCCCGAGATCGCCGGCGCGATGCTGCGTCGCCAGCAGGCGAGCGCCGTGGTCTCGGCGCGAAAGACGATCGTGCAGGGTGCCGTCGGCATGGTCGAGATGGCGCTCGAGGAGCTGTCGAAGAAGCACGTGGTGCAGCTCGACGAGGAACGCAAGGCCGCGATGGTCAGCAACATGCTGGTCGTGCTGTGCAGCGAACACTCCGTCCAGCCGGTCGTCAACACCGGCACGCTCTACCACTAGATCGCGAGCCCGCCATGTCGGAACGCCGACCCTTCCTGCTGCGCCTCGATCCGAAGACGCTCGAGGCGTTGCAGCGTTGGGCTGCAGACGAACTGCGAAGCCTGAACGGGCACATCGAGTTCGTGCTGCGCCGTGCGCTGATCGACGAAGGACGTCTGTCCGACGGATCGAAGCGCACACCCAAACCGAGGAAACCGTGAGCGTGCGGCCGCTGAGCGAACGCATCGGGCAGGAGATGGAATGGGAATGCACCAGCTTCTGGGGCACTTGCTGGGAGCTGCGCGCAGGCTCCGAGGTGATGGCGAAGGTCTCGCGAGTGAAGTGGTGGAGCGAGCGCATGGTCGCGACGCTGGAAGCTCGCAGCTACCGCGTCGCGACGAACTGGCGCAGTCACCTCCGCGTGTTCGACGCAGATCGTGCGCGCGACCCGCACGCCGCACCGCTGCTGGTCTACGTGCCGATCGGACTGCGTCGTGACGAGGCGGCGAAGCGCGCCGGGCTCGGCGCAAGTCTTCAGCAGGGGCGCCTGATGCGCGGCGGCCAGCTCGTGGCGTGGGTGCGGCGCCCGCGCTTTTTCGGGCGGTCCTACGAGCTGGTCGATCCCGCGGGCCAGGTGCTCGCGAACTTCGAAACACTCGGCGGAGCGTTTCGGGTGTGCCGCCAAGTGCGCGTGACCATCGCCGCGCGGGCACGCGGACTCGAGGGCCTGTCACTTCTCGTCATGCTCGCCGGCTGGGCGGTGATCTGCGGGCGGCGCCCCAAGAGCTCCTAGCTCATTCGTATCGCAGCGCCTCGGCACTCACGCCGAGATCGGTGAGCACCTGCGGCCCCAGCACCGCGGTGCGCGTGCGGGCCGCCGAACCGCGCGGACTCACCTTCGAAATCGAGCTTCCGGCCCTTGACTGAGCTCCTGCGATCCGCTTTCTTAGGGTCCCCTAACATACGATAGTCACCCCTGTCGATTCGAGCCCCGGAGGCACCGCGATGCTGTCAGGCAAACAAGTGCAGTCGCGCGAGCTGACTCCGAGCCACGAGCACTATCTGCGCGCCATCTGGGCGGTGCGCTCGGAACGCGGCTATGCCCGGCTGAGCGACGTGGCGCGAGAACTCGAGATCTCGAACGCGACCCTGTCGGTCGGACTCAAGCCGCTCGAGCAGCGCGAACTGCTCAGCCACGACGATCGCCGCTTCCTGGTGTTGACCCCGAGCGGTGAACGCGTCGCGCGTGAAGTGCACCATCGATTCCAGGTCGCGCGCATGTTCCTGCACGACGTGCTGGGGGTCGATGAGGCGCAGGCCGATGCCGAAGCGTGCCGGCTCGAGCACGATCTGTCCGGCCAGACGGTCGAACGGTTGCTCGATCTCATCAAGCTGCTGCGCGAGGACCGCGAGCTGCGCGAGTTCTTCCAGCGCCGCTACACCGAGTATCACCGCCAGTGCCGGCCGACCACCGAGTGCGCAACCTGCGACCTCGCGTGCATGGGGACGCCGGGGCCCGGCATCGCGTGAGGGCAGCACCCGCCCTGCGGCGACGTACTGGCGTGCGGCGGGCGCTCGGTGTTGCGCGTGGCGTAGCGGTCGCGCTCGCGCTGCTCGCGGGCGCACCGAGCGCGCGCGCGCAGGAGGATCCGGTCGAAGTGCTCGAGCGCAAGGTCGCGGCACTCGAGGCCAAGGTCACGGCACTCGAGTCACGTGCCCACGACGACACCACTGCACGCCCGCAGTCGCGGTGGCTGGCGCCTGCCGCCGGCCGCGTCTATGCCGTGCGCTCCGGGGTGACGATCGGCGGCTACGGACAGGCCCTGTACGAAAACTTCGATCGCCTGCGCGAGAACGAGCAGCTCGCGCATCGGCTCGATCGCGTGAGCCTGCTGCGACACGGGCTCTACGTGGGCTATCGATTCGACGATCAGTTGCTGATCAACACCGCGGTCGCGTTCGAGCACGGCGGGGTGCGGAATCGCGCCGACGTCGAGGGACTCACCGACCTCGCGACCGCCGAAGTGCTCGGCGTGGCGACGCTCAGCGGAGAAGTGGTCATCGACTTCGCATACGTCGAATGGTCCGCTTCGCCACGCTTCGGCCTGCGTGGGGGGCTGCTGCTGGCCCCGCTCGGACTCACGAACGAGTGGCACGATCCGACCGTGGTGCTCGGGGCTTATCGCCCCGAAGTCGAGCTGCGCATCCTCCCGACTCCCTGGAGCACGCTCGGACTCGCGGCATTCGGGGCCTTCGACAGCGGCCTCGAGTGGCGCGTGCACGTGACCGAGGGGCTCGACGCCGACGGCTTCAGCGCCGCCGACGGCTTTCGTGGTGGGCGCCAGCACGGCTCGAACGCGATCCTGACGCAGCCGGGGCTCAGCGCCCGGCTCGACTGGCACACTCCGATCGGTCTCATGATCGGCGGCGCCGCCTACACCGGTGACTCGTGGCAGCAGTTCCAGCCGCCGGGAGTCACGCTCGAGCCGCGCGTCACGCTCTATGAAGGTCACCTGCGCTGGAGCGGGCATGGCCTCGAGCTGCGCGCGCTTCACGCGCAGGGCACGCTCGCCGATGCGAGCGAGCTGTCGGATGAACTCGCGCTCGTCAGCACCAATCGACTCGGCGAGTCGTTCCTCGGCAGCTACGTCGAGGGGGCCTTCGACGTGTTGACCCGCATCGCTCCCGGCTCGCGCTGGAGCGTCTCCCCGTTCGCGCGCTGGGAGCACTACGACACGCAGAACGACGTGCCCGGCGGCGCCGAGAATCCCGCCTTCGAGCGCACCGTTTTCACCGGTGGACTCGCCCTCCGGCCGCACCCTAGCGTGATGCTCGAAGCGGATCGCCAGTGGCGGCGTGACGAAGCGACCGCCGCGATCTCCCAGTGGAATCTGTCGCTCGGGTATCGCTTCTAGCTCCGGCGCGAAACCGGTTTTGCACAGCTAAAAGCACCCGGAGTTCTGCCGCGTTCGCGCCCCATTCGTGCAGCGCCGCGCTCCGATCGAGGCACTCGAGCGCGCGCGCGGCTGGCGATTCACGCAAGCCCTGCCTACGCTCCTCTCACTCGCGTGCCGCGGCATCTCGACGTTTCGATCTCGGAGGCTTCCGTACCATGTCTCGCAATCTGCTGGTTCCCGTGGCCGTACTCGGCCTCGTCGCCTCGATCGCAATCTTCACCGGATGCGGCGGAGATGATTCGAATCCCGCCGGACCTCCGGGCGGTGGCGGCACGCTCGAACTGAACTCGGGCAACATGCCGCTGAACCGATCCTACGAACACACCTTCGCGACCAATGGTGCGTTCCCCTACCACTGCAACATCCACTCCTTCATGACCGCATCGGTGACTGTGGCGGCGGCCGGCGCGGACTCGGCGCTCGTGAACATCAGCGGCAGCGCGTTCTCGCAGCCGAACGTCACCATCAGGACGAACGGCAAGGTGCGGTGGGTAAACCTGGACGCGGCGATCAACCACACCGTGACGAGCGACTGAGGAACCGGCAGCGGCGGCTCGCGAGCTGCGTTCTACCGCACCACCACGATCCGTCGCTGGGCGACGATCACTGCCTCGACTCGCACGCGAGCGAAGTAGACGCCGGCGTGGTCGAGCGGCGCACGCCACTCGAGGCTTTGATATCCGGCGGCGAACGCTCGCGGCGCGAGTGCGCCGACCGGCCGCCCCGCGAGGTCGAACACTTCCAGGCTCACGCTCGCCGCGTGCGGCAGCGCGACGGCGAAACGCACCGTTCCCGGTGACGGGCTCGGAAACGCGGGGCCGATCGCGATCGCGTGCGGCAACCGGAGCGTTTCGTCGGGCGGCTCCAGTCCTACCACGCGCGAGCCTCCGAAGCTCCAGAACCCGTGGCTCAGTGCGTGGACCGACGAGGCGCTGCGACCGACCGTCGCCTGCCCGAGCGTCCCGCGCAGCACCTGCGATGCATTGCTCGAGCGCCCGCCGCCGTTGGCGATCACCTCGCCGCTCGGGTGCGCTTCGGCGTCTCGGCTGACGAACAGCAGGACCAGCGCTCCGATCAACACGCGCCGCTTCATCGCGGAATCTCCGGGTGTGGCAAACCCGCCGGAGTCGCCTCCGTACGTCGGGCTCGGCTCGAACGAACTCGAGCCTAGTGATGCGGTCCCGCGATGTCACGAGATTCCAAAGCACCGCAACGCGGCGCGACATCGCGGCACCGTGCGTGTGGCGTCGATGCCACACCCTCCGCACCGACACCCGACGGGCACGCGAAAAACGCGGCGAAATCGTCTGAAATCCATGCGATCCGCGCAAATCGGCGCCGCACCGGCCAGTGGCACGCCGCCTGCTCTAGTACCTCTGCAGAGAACTTCGCTCGCCCTGATTCACGTCGAGGAGGAAACCATGAAGACTCGCCAACCCATGCTCGTGCTCGCAGCCAGTGTCGCCGCGGCGCTCACGATCGGCAGCCTGTGGTCGGATGCGCAGGCGGATCGCGGTCGTCACGGTCGCGATCACGACCGTCGCTACAGGGGCAATCGCCGCGTCGAGGTGGTGCGTTGCGCTCCGCGCGTCGTCTACGTGAACTCGCCTCATCGCGTGGTGGTGCGCCCCGGCTTCGCGCGGTTGGTGCTCGCCGGCGTGATCGGCGGCATGCATGTCTCGGCCAACTTCGGCGACGCCTGCCCGGTCGGCTACGGCTACTGGGACCCCTATTGCGACGTGCGCTTCACGAGCCTTCGCGCCTATCGGCGCCACAGCGAACACGAGCGGCACGCCTATCGCCTGCGCGTGATCGAGGATCGCGACGTCACGTACCGCGGCTGGCAGGACGGCCATGGCGACCGGACGTCGGATCGCGACGAGGGTCGCGACTGGGACCGTGACGACGATCATTCTCACGACCACGACGACGATCGCGGCTGGGACGGCGACCGCCGCTAGTCGGTGAGTCATCGCAGCACCGCAGGAAAAAGTGGGTTCGTAGCGGCGCGGCCGGAGACGGGGAGCGTCCAGGTACGCGGGCGGACCCACCCACGCAGCGGGTGGCATCGAAAGATGCCGCCCGTTTGCGCATTGGGGCCGCGCGGGCCGGGGCCGCGGGCGCCGGGGCCGCGATCAGGCCGCGAGCAGCTCCGAGGTGCTGGTCTCGATGCTCTCGGGCGGAAGGATCTTCGCCACCGCCACGTGGCGCGGCATCGGCGCCCACTCTTCATGCTGATCGGCGGGTGGCGCCGAGCCGTCGGGGCGCAGGATCACACGCACCGAGGGACGCGCGACGTCTTCGGGATTGGGGCTGATCACCAGCACGATGTGCCCGCTGTCGGTCTGCAGCAGCGTGCCGGCCGGATAGAGCCCCACGGTCTTCACCAGCGCCCACAGCGCCGCGGGATCGAAGTTGAGCCTCGCGTCCCCGACCAGGTACTGCAGGCCCTCGAAGGCCGTGCGCGGGCGCTTGTGATAGGCGCGGTGCGCGGTGATGGCGTCGAAGCAATCCGCCACCGACACGATCCGCGACAGCGTGCTCTGCCCCCAGTCACCCTTCACCTCGGGATAGCCGGTGCGATTGAAGTTCATGTGGTGTTCGAGGCACACGCGCATCGCGTCGAGCGTCACCGCGGTGAGCCCCGGCATGCGCGTCATCATCTTGACGCCTTCCAGCGGGTGGCGGCGCATCAGCCGCCATTCGTCGCTCGAGAGTGCGGCGGGCTTGCGCAGCACGTCGCCCGGCACCGCGATCTTGCCAATGTCGTGCAGCAGCGCCGCCACGCCGAGATCCGCCAGCACCTGGCGTGACAGACCGAGCTGCTGTCCCATGCCGATCGAGAGCACCGACACGTTGACGCAATGCGCGTAGGTGTACTCGTCGTGATCCTTGAGTGCCGTCAGACCGACCACCGAGTACTCGTGATTCATGATGCTGTCGACCACCGGCTGCACCAGTCGCTTGGCCTGCCGAAGATCGGGGCGGCCGGTCTGACGCGCCCTCAGGACGACTCGCTTGGTGCCGAGCACTGCCCGCCAGAACACCCGCTTGGCGCGGCCGCGTTCGGTGTTCTCGCGCTTCTGGTCGAGCGCTTGCGTGAACTCGCTGTCCTCGAGATCCGAAGCCGGAATGATCACCACGTGCTCGACGCTGGCCTCCCGCAACGTCTCGCTCAGGCGCTCGGCGAGCGCTCCGGTCTCGGCCGCCATCAGGAGCTGGAAGAACCGTTCAAACTCGGCCTCGCTGATGCCTTCGAGGAAGCGGATCCCGCCCACCGCGCGGCGCTCGAACTCGGCCATCAGCGAGTGATAGACCGGCAGCAGCGAGGCGTTCGCACGCACCCGCACGCCGTTCAGATAGAAGTGCTCGCCGACCGCGACCAGCGTGACGTCGTCATGCTCGGCTTCGAAGGTTTCGCCGATCAGCCCCAGGAACTCGCGGGCCTGGCGCTGGAACGCCTGATTCGCCACGTCGTAGGTGCGCGCGGTCCGCATCATGGCGGACAGTTTGAGCAGGAACTGCGGCCCGAGCGTGGCGAGCGAACCGCCGTCGCCGTTCGCGCCTCCGCCCGCTCCGGGGCTCATGGCGTTGGCGTCAGTCACGTTCGTTGAACCCCAGGAGCGCCATTTCGCACGCCTGCCGGACCGGCCCGCGTTTCGAGGTGCGTCCGCGCTCGAGCACCTGCTTCGACAATGGCGTCCCGATCCGTGCGAGGCATCGCGCGACCGCCTGACGGTGTCCTTCCTGAGTGCGCGAGAACCAGTTGCCCTTGAGCAGCTCGGCCTCGAGTTCGCCGACCACTTCGTCGCCACCGATCGACGAGATCGCGGTATAGATCGCGCGCTTCTCCTCGGGCGAGCGCTGCTCGAAGGTCGGTTCGAGCATGAAGCCCAGCACCAGCTTCGCGGTCGCTGCGTGCTTCTCGACGCTGAGCTGGTGCAGCACGGCGCAGAACGTGCGCGCTTCGGTTCCGTCGAGCAGCTTGAGCAGCATCGGCCGGGCGACCCGTGCGCTGACCTGGCCGAGTGCGGCGACCGCCTCCTGCCGCACGCGCGGCTCGGGGTGCCGCAGGGCGACCTGCAGCATGCCGGCGATCGAGTCGGTTCCGATCCAGCCCAGGATGTGCACGATGTTGCGCACCACGTACCAGCGACGATCCGACAGATAGGGCGCGAGGCGTTCGGGATTGGCGCGGCACAGATCGGCGATCGCTTCGGCGATCAGTCTTCGGTTGCGGCGCTGCTGGCTCTCGCCCAGCACCAGCGTGAGAAAGTCCACACCGGTGTCGCCGAACTCACGTGCGAACGCGATGAACTCGGCGAGCGAGTTCGCTTCCTGCTGATCCAGATGCTCGGTGACGCTCGAAATCGAGATCGGCTGCAGCATTTCCTGCGACAGATTCTGGCGCGCCCCTTCCTCGTCGCCGATCTCGGACATCAGAGAGATCGCCTCGCGCGCCTCGAGCCATGCGCCGCGACCGATCGAGAGCCGCAGGAGTCGCGGCACGAAGCGGCCGAACTCGAGACGGTCCTCGGGCACCACGCCGGTGGTGAGTGCCGCGCGCAGGATCGCGAGTGCCGTGGTCACCGGAGCCACGTTGCGCTCGGCTTCGTACTGGGTCGCGAAGCGCTGGACTTCATGGCGCGCCAGGGTCTCGAGCGTCGCGAAGCCCTTCTCGACTTCGCCCGAGTCGTCGCTCACGGTCCAGTCGTCGGAGCGGCCCTCGGGCTTGGCGCCGATCTCTTCGCCGCTGGCGTCGAGTTCGGGCGTCTCGCCGTCTTCGACCTGGCCCGGCTGTGGCCACGGCACCAGCTCGCCCGCGTCGTCCGCTTCGCCGGGTCCGCCACCGAAGTCGCCCTCGGACGGCACCGAGTCGATCTCGAGGTGTTCGAGCTGCGCTTCCCACAGCAGCGTGACGAGGTCGTCCTGACCGATGTTCTGCCCGGTGACCTGAAGCACGCTCTCGACCAGCGAGTCGATCTCGCGCGGCAGCACGCCCACATTGAACGTGATCGAACGCACGCCGTCGCGGTAGAACGGCAGTGCCAGATTGTCCTCGCGCGAACGCGCCGGATAGAGCGACACCTCTTCGCACACCACGTCGTCCGCGGTGAACTCGACCGTGAAGCCGCCGTGTTCCTCGAGCAGCTTGGCGAGCGCCGCAACCAGTTCGTCGCGGAACCGCACCACGGTCGGGTTGTTGGAGTCGTAGAGCCGGCAGGTCTTGAGCGTGCGCCCCAGCTGATTGACCCACGAGTAGACCGCCTTGATCCGGGCGTCATGAAGATTGCCGCGGCTCGTGGTAGCGGTTGGGTCCTGTGGGGCGATGTGGGCCATGGGCGATCCGTGCCTCGATGGGGCCCGGCGAAATGCCGGGAGGTCGCTCGGATCATCGGCCCGGTCGGCCCTGTGCTTGAGGGGCCGGAACGCGGGCCGGGCCAGCGGCGGGGCGGCCGAGGCCTGACGTCGCTCAGAGGCCGAACAGGCCGCCGAGCCGTCGCGCCAGCATGCCGGCGTCTGCGGCGACTCCGGCCGTCATTCCGAGGCCGTCCGCGCCGGATCCGCCGTCACTGTCGACGCACAGGTCGAAGAACGCCCGCAGTGGCCTGCCGGTCTCGACCACCCCCGCCGGAGTTGCGGTGGCGCGGCCGGCGGCGGGTGCCGCCGGAGCCTCGCCGAGGCGAGAGAACCCGCCGAGGCGGCTCACGATGCGAAACCGCAGATTCCAGCGGCCCTTCGAGTCGGCGGGTCCGAACAGCTCGTTGCGCCCGTTCTTCACCTCGACCAGCGATCCTTCGAAGATGCCGATGTCGCGCTCGAATCCGAATCCGATCGTATTCACGTCGATGAAGTCGTACTCGGTGCCGCGCGCCAGGATGATTCCGCCCTCGTAACGCACGAACAGTGAGGTTCCTGCGTCGCCATCGACGATCCCGAGCGGCACCTGCAGCCCGATGCCGCCGAACACCTCGAGCGTCGGAGCTTCCTCGATCGGCGCCGCGATCACGCCGACCGGCACCGCGTCGGGATCGATCGCGAACACACGCTCGGCCACGGTGGTGCGGCCCGAGACGCGCAGTCCGGGACCGGGCTTGCCCTTCATGGGCATGCGCATGACGTCGAAGTCGAACTCCATGCCGGCGTGCAGCCCGTCGGAAACCGAGAGCCCGAGGCTGTCGGCCTGCCGCGACTGAAAGCGTTCGAACTGCCTTCCGAAGAGGAGATCGACGCGGAAGCGATCGGCTTCAGCGTGCGCGGCAGACGCGCCGATGCACCACGACGCAAGCGAACACGCGAGCGCGAGCGCGAACGCGAACGAAGTGCGCGGCGCGAACGCTGCGTGACGACTCGAGACCTGGCAGCGCGGCTTTCGCATCAGCCCTCCGTGGCGCGAAGCGGACTTTCGAAGCGAACCCTGGGACGATGACGCGCCGCTGAATCGGCGCGCCACGTCGAGCTCAGTGTCGGTCGAATCGGCGCCCCCGTGAGGGAGGCGCGGCGAATCGGCTCAGCCGACCAGGCGCCGCCGGCGCGCGGCCATCGCCACCGTCAGCATGCCCGCAGTCGCGATCGCGAAACCGAACGCGGTGCCGAACGCACCGGCGGGCACACTCGCGCCGCCGAAGTCGAGCGCCGGCACGCCGTTCAGAGGGCCGGCGTACCACAGCATCAGGTAGCTGGCCTCGAACAGGCGCGTGCTGCCGGTCAGTACGCCGCACGCGAGCGCGAACGCCGGCACGAACGTCACTCCGACCAGCCACGCGGCGAACGGGGCACCGTCCCCCGCAAGCGCCAGCCGCGCGCCGATCGGAGCGCTGATCGCGAGCGCCAGCACCGCCCCCGCGAGCCAGGTCGCGAGCAGCGGCCGCACCACCGGTTGCGGCACCGAGAACAGCACGCCGCTGGTGCCGAAGCGTTGCTCTCGGGTGCCGAACGGTGACCAGATCAACAGCGGCCAGATCCACGCGAGAGCACTCACGATGCGAGCGCCGTGCGGCAGCGGAACGAAGCAGCCCGCGATCACGATGCCGAGCGCGGCGAGCAGCCACCAGCGCGAAACGCCCTTGATCGCGATCGTCAGCTCGGCGCGCGCGAGGCCCGCGAGGTCGAATCCCGAGCGCACCGGAACTGCGACGAGCCGTTCCGCCGGCGTGCGGGAGTCGCGCGCGACCGCCGTGACTCCGCCACCCGCGATCGCGTCGTCGAGTGGCGCGAAGGCCGGGACCGCACCCGCCGACGCATCGAGACGCCCGAACCACAGGCGACGCCCCCACGAACGCATGCCGTCGCGCGCGAGCCGGGGCTCCGCGAAGCGATCGAACGGAATCGCGGCGAGCGCCATGACTCCGAATGCGATCACGAACCACGACAGGCGCGCGAGGATCACTTCGAGCGTCCAGCCCGGGCCGTTCCAATCGAACGAATGCACCCCGATGGTGCGCGCCTTGTCGGAGATCTGGATCCCGACCGAGAAGTTGCTCAACGTGGCGTGCGCTTCGGGGAAGCGCTCCCGGCACGCATCCACCATGCTCGGCAGCAGGGTGCTCAGACCGAACGGATCACCGAGTCGCGACTGGCCGAGGCGCGAGACCGGTCCGCCCGGAACTCCGATCGTGGCCCACGCGAAGAACCACACCACGTTGCCGAGGCCGCCGCGCAGCACCGGGAGCGCCTCGAACAGCACCGCGGTCGCGGCAACCAGCGCCATGAACGGCAGCGTCACCAGGACCAGCGGCGCGAGCAGCGCGAGCGGTTCGAGCGTGCGCACCTCGCCGCGCACCAGCTGCAGCACCGCGCCACTCACTGCCACCACGCCGATCATGCTCGCGAGCACCAGCAGATTGCTGACGCCCTTGGCGACGACGTAGCGGACCCGCGACAGCGGTGTCGCCGCGAGCAAAGCGCCGACCCCGGACTCGCGGTCGCGCTCGATCGAGTTCTTCACCAGGTAGAAACCGATCAGACCCAGGAACGCGTTCGCGAGGAACGTGAGCTGCGCGCCGACCCACGCCGAGTTGTAGAGCCCGCGATGGCCGGCGATCGAGAGCGTGAGGTAGTCGGAGCCGGTCGGCGGCAGGAACACCTGCGCGGCCCACACCATCGCGATCAGCGTGACGAGAAACGAATAGCGCCGCGAGCGTTCCTTGAAGTCGGCGATCGCCAGTCCGACGAGTGCGGTCATGCGGCCGCGACGCCGGGCGCCGGTTCGGTGGCGCCTCGCGCCGCGGCGACGTGATGCAGGTAGACCTCTTCGAGCGTCGGAGCGACCGGCCGCGCGTCCGCGACCGGTGCGGAACCCGCCACGATACGCACGTTGACCCGATCGCCGTGGCGCACGAACCCACTCACCAGGTGGCGGCCGCGCAGCTCTCGCATCGCGTCGACCGGCACCTGCGCTTCCCAGACCTGAC
>JABFRW010000135.1 GCA_013140805.1 Candidatus Eisenbacteria bacterium | reverse complement strand
CCACAGATACGCATCGAAGCTGCCGAACTCACGCTGTACCTGGAGAAGCGCGCGGGCGTTCGAGATCGCCGACTCGATCTTGAGCCGATTGCGCACGATGCCGGCGTCCGCCATGAGCCGCCTCACGTCGGCGGCCTCGAAGCGCGCGACCTTGCGCGGGTCGAAGCGCGCGAACGCACGCCGGTAGGCGGCGCGTTTGTTGAGGATCGTCTCCCAGCTCAGGCCCGCCTGCGCCCCTTCGAGGATCAGCATCTCGAACAGATGGCGATCGTCGTGCTGCGGCACTCCCCACTCGGTGTCGTGGTACTCCACGTAGAGCGGATTCCCGAGTCGCGCCCAGCCGCATCGGACCCGCGCGCGAGGCGCCCGTTTCGCGGCCTTACCGGCGGTGCTCACCGCGACGCCGTCAAGCGCTTCGCCCGTTCGCGCTGCCGCGGGCTCAGCCATCGCAATGCGTCCGAGCCTTCGTGAAGTGCGGCGTTGATGCGCGTCGCCTGCAGTGGCGAGAGCGGCAACGCGCGCAGCGGTGAGCGAGACAGGTAGAACTTGCGATCCGCCTCGGGCGCCGGCCGACCGCGCTCGTTCGTACGCACGCCATGGGTCCCGACGACCGCGTGCGCATCGGCGAGCTGGCGATCGTCGCGCGCAAACACGTGGCTCGCGGCCTGCTGCGCGACCGCCGCCCGCGTCAGCGCGGCGAACGAGAGCCGCGTCGAGTCGAAGGTGACCTCGACCGCTTCCTTTCCGTCGAGCCACACCGCTTCGGTCGCGACCACGCCGTCGAGTCGGCCGAGTGCGGCCTCGCCCTCCCAGAAACACGACATGCCGAACACCGCCTGCTTGTGGCCCGCGAGGTGCGTCTCCTCGATCGCCACGTCGAGGTAGGCCGGCACAGGCCGCCGGGTCGCGCGCAGCGCTTCCGCGAGTCGCGCCGCAATCTCGTGCGGAGCGTAAAGCGCATCGCGGCGCGGAATCACGTCGCGCCCTTCGGCGTCGAGGAATCGCAGCACCGGATTGTTCGATGCCGGTTCGTGAAAACGCGCGAGCATCGCGGCATCCGCACCTTCTCGATTGTTGTGCACGAACACCGGCTCGAACTCGGACTCGATCGCGTCGACGATCAGGGGCTGCGAGAGGACCTGCTCACCGAACCCCACGCACCTCGCGCAGCCCGGGACCTCGTCGAACAGCACGGCAACCGGTTTGCCGCTCGCGCGGCTTTGCGCCAGTGCCGCGTTCAAGTCGCGTCCCCAGCGTACTGCGCCGAGCTCGGGATGCGCTCCCGAGTCTGCGGCCTCCACCTTGCGCGCGACGCTGAGATTCGAAGTCGACACGAGTGCGATTCCTCCGATTGACTTCAATGCGACGGGACGGGCTTGCCGAGTGCTCGGCGCAGCATGGCGATCTGGCCGGCATGATAGAGCCCGTGCTGGATCTGTCCGTGGATGAGCACGTTCCAGGTCTGATCCACTCGCGGGCGCCTGCGGCCGAGCTTCGTCACCGGAAAGCTCGCAACCTCGCGCCGGAAGCGCGCGTGCGCGCGTGCGAGGCGCTTGAGCGTCGCCTTCCAGGCGGCGGGCGTGGTCTTGACCACCGGCGGAAAGTTGAGCTCGGGCGTCACCACGGGCTTCTCGCCCGCAAGCCGCCGCGCCACGATCTCGTTCCAGCTCGCCATGTGTTCGACCAGCTCCCAGATCGAGTGAACGCCCTTGAGCGGATGCTTCGCGGCGGTCGCCGCACTCACACCCTCGAGTGTTTCGAGGATCGAGGGCCCGTGCCAGGCTTGCGCGCGGTACGCGCGATCGAGCAGATCCAGGACTCGCTGTTTCTCGCCCATCTCGACTCCCTTCGAGAAAACGGGGACCACGCCGTAGCGCGGTCCCCGCGTTTTCCATCGCCACCCGCAGGCGGCGTCGGACCCACGACTACTTCACGAACAACATCTCGCGATACTTGGGCAGCGTCCACAACGAATCGTCGACCAGGTGCTCGAGCCGGTCGGCCGCCGAGCGCGCCGCCGCCATGCCGGGGCGCACGGCATCCGCGAGCTTGCGAGCCTTGTCGAGCTCGTCATGAACGGAATCGACCTTGTCCAGTTCGCCGCTCAGCTTCTCGGTGGCGTCGATCACCTCACCGAGCACCATCGCGATGCGATCGGTCCGCGCCTGCATCGCCGGACGCGCCACGCCGCCGGGTCGCCCGCTGCCGTCCTCGAGCCGCCGCAGCACGTCGAGGCTGACCGACAGCTGCCGTTCACCGGCCGGGATCACGAACGTGTTGAGCATCTCGATCAGGGTGTCCGCCTCGAGCTCCACCGTCTTCAGGTAGCGCTCGAGCGCGATCATCATGCGGCCCTTCTGCTCGCGCTCGGTGAAGATCCCGAGTTCGTTCAGGAACGCGGTGCGCTTCGGATCCTGCAGCGCCGCCAGCACCGAGGGCGTGTCGACCAGGTTCGGCAGCCCGCGCCTGGCCGCCTCGGTCTTCCACTCGTCGCTGTAGCCGTTGCCCTCGAATCGAACCGCCGCGGTCTCGGCATAAACCTCGCGCAGCAGCTCGAGCACCGCCTTGTCGCGCTCGCCGCCCTTCTTGACCTTTTCGTTCAGGCGCGGCGAGAGCTGACGGAGCGAGTCCGCGACCGCGGCCGCGAGCATCGTGAGCGGCCCCGCGCAGTTGGCGTTGCTTCCGACCGCGCGGAACTCGAACTTGTTGCCGGTGAACGCGAACGGCGAGGTGCGGTTGCGGTCGGTGTTGTCCTTCATGAGCTGCGGCAGCCGCCCCACGCCGAGCTGGATCACGAAGTTCTGCGGATCCTCGATCCTGGCGCCCGAGGTGATCTTCTCGATCACGTTGGTGAGTTGATCGCCCATGAACACGCTCAGGATCGCCGGCGGCGCTTCGTTGGCGCCGAGCCGCAGGTCGTTCGAGGCGTACGCGATGCTGTAGCGCAACACGTCGGCGTGGTCGTGCACGGCCTTCAAGAACACCGCGAGGAACGCCAGGAAGCGCAGGTTCTGGTGCGGCGTGCGACCGGGATCGAACAGGTTGTCGCCGCGATCGGTGCCGAGGCTCCAGTTGCAGTGCTTGCCGCTGCCGTTCAGCCCGTCGAACGGCTTCTCGTGGAACAGGATCGCCAGGTGATGGCGCATCGCCACGCGGCGCGCCACGTCCATGGCGAGCGCGTTGTGGTCGTTCGCGATGTTCGCGTCTTCGAAAATCGGCGCGAACTCGAACTGCATCGGAGCCACTTCGTTGTGCCGCGTCTTGATCGGGATGCCGAGTCGATGCAGCTCGAACTCCATCTCCTCCATGAACGCGAGCACTCGCGGCGGGATCGAGCCGAAGTAGTGGTCCTCGAACTGCTGACCGCGTGCCGACGCCGCGCCCAGCAGCGTGCGCTCGCACATCACGAGATCGGGTCGCAGGACGAAGTGATCGCGATCGATCAGGAAATACTCCTGCTCGACACCGAGGGTGGCCGACACCGACTGCACGTCGACGTCACCGAGCAGCTTCAGGAACTCGAGCGCCTGCTTGTCGAGCGCGTCGAGTGATCGCAGCAGCGGCGTCTTGTGATCGAGCGATTCACCGTGATACGCGATGAACACGGTCGGCACGCACAGCGTGCGGCCATTGGTGCTCTCCATCAGGAACATGGGAGAGCTGGGATCCCATGCGGTATAGCCGCGTGCTTCGAAGGTGCTGCGGATGCCGCCCGACGGGAACGAGCTGGCGTCCGGCTCGCCCTGCAGCAGCATCGAGCCCGAGAACCGCTCCAGCACCTTGAGCTCGCCGCGCATGCCGAAGTTCAGGTCGATGAACGCGTCGTGCTTCTCGGCCGTGAGGCCGGTCATGGGCTGGAACCAGTGCGTGAAGTGCGTGGCGCCCTGCGAAGTTGCCCATTCGCGCGCCACCGACGCGATGGTCTCGGCAGTCTCACGCGCGAGCGGTCCGCCGTTCTTGAGCGTGACCAGCAGCGCCTGATAGGCCTCGCGCGGCAGACGTTCCTTGAGCTTGATCAGATCGAGGACGTGGCTCGCGAAGTACGAGCTGACCGGCGCGCGATTTCCGTCGGGCTGACGCGGCGCCGAGAAGGCGCGTGGCTCGCGACGGTTCGGGGAGAGACGGGCGGAATGACGCGACAAAGCACTCATGAACTGTCTCCTTTCGACAACCCGGCAGAGCGTGAACCCGGACGGATCGAGGGGGAATGGAGTCCCGCGCGAGACGTACCCGCGTGGAACCCGCTCAACAGTGTTGGGTGAAGCGGCAGGAAGCATAGCAGAGTCGCGCCGCGCCGCAGGGATGCAGTTTGCACGAGTATCGGCGCGTTCCGGCTGCGAATGAAGCGCGGCGAACCGCTGATCGTCGAACCGTGAGGTCGGATTGGGCTAGCGTCGGCGCGCGAAGAAGTCACGCGCCGCCTGCAGCAGCACCTGCGCGGTGCGTTCGACCGAGGCAATCTCGACCCACTCTTCGGGCTCGTGGGCGCCGGCGCCAGTCGGGCCATAGTCAACGGTCGGGATGCCTGCGGCCGCGAACAATGCGGCGTCGGTCCAGAACCCCACCCCGATCTCGCGAGGCGCGGTGCCGGTGACCTGGGTGATCGCGTCGCGCACCATGCGGCGGATCGGCTGCGACTCGTCGCAATGCATGGCGGGTCGCACCAGCGTGATCGCCACCTCGGCGTCGGGTGCGCTCGCGTGCACCACCGCCGCGAGTTCGTCGCGCACCTGGTCCGGCGTCTCGCCCGGCAGTGTGCGACGCTCGATCTGCAGGCAACACTCGGGGGCATAGGTCGAGAGTCCTACGCCGCCCTTGAGCAGCGCCGGGTGCATGGAGGCCGGGCCGAGCACCGGGTCGCGACGACCGCGCAGCACTTCGGCGTCGAAGCGATCGAGGGCCGCGAGCACGTGACCCATGCGGGCGTTGGCGCTGTCGCCCAGGTCCCAGCGGCTGCCGTGCGCGGCGCGACCTCGCACCACCACGTCGAGCCACACGAAACCCTTGTGCGCGAACATCAGGTCGCCCTCGCTCGGCTCGGTGAGGATGCAGGCGTCCGCGCGATGCCGAGCGACGTAGGCCTGCGAGCCGAGGCTCGCGTGTTCTTCGTCGGCGACCAGCGCCAGCATCAGCGTTCCACCGAACTGCTCCCCCGCCAGCGCCGCGGCGGTTGCCATGCACGCGGCCACGCCGCCCTTCATGTCGTAGGCGCCACGGCCGTACATGCGGCCAGTCTCGATGCGCGGCTCGAACGGCGCCGGCATGCCAGGTGTCCCGACCGTGTCGATGTGACCGCACAGCACCAGCGTCGGTCCCTCTCCCCCGCGCACCTCGGCGACTGCGTTGGAGCGCCCGGGCGCGGCTTCTTCCTGCCATGCGCGGACACCGTGCGACGCGAGCCATTCGCAGGCGAACGCGGCGATTGCGCGCTCATCGCCGGCTTCGTCGGGAGCGATCGAGGGGTTGACCGACGGCACGCGGATCAGCGACGCGAGCAGCTCGACCGCGACACTCACTCGTGCCCCGCCTGCTCGAGCCATGGCGAAAGAAAGTCGAGGCTGATGCGCCAGTTGCGCTCGAGCATTTCGAGCGCCGCCGCGAGATGGCCCGAACGCAGCGAGGCCGTGATCGCCTCGTGCTGCTCGACCGACTGGAACACGCGGCCGGCGTCTTTCATGAACGCGTACTCGTAGCGGAACGCCTGAAGCTTGAGGCTCTCGAGGGTTTCGAGCAGCCGACGGTTGTCGCACGGCTCCACGAGCCCGCGGTGCCAGCGCGCATCGAGCACCAGCGCCTGGTCGGCATCGGCATCCGCGGCGCGCAGCTCGGCATTGAGGGCATCGAGCGCATCGAAGTCGCTGGCCGGGCGCAACGCGGCGCTGCGTAGTGCGAGCGACTCGAGCGTCCAGATGATCGGGTACAGCTCCTGCGCCTCGCGCCGGCTCAAGGGGCGCACGAAGAACCCGCGGCCCGGCTGGCTGCCAACCAGACCCTCGCGCTCCAGCGCGTGTAGCGCCTCGCGAAGCGGAGTGCGGCTCACCCCCAGTTCGGCGGCCAGCTCGGCCTCGTTGATTCCGCTACCGGGGGCCGGAATGCCACGAGTGAAGCTCGAGACCAGCCGATCACGGACCTGCCGGCGCAGCGGCGAACGAGCGATCAGGATGGCCATTCGCTTGGGCCCTCGTGGGTTGGGTTCAAATCGGCCGGTTGCCAACGCTAGCATGCTTGTCGGGATTTTGTATACAAAAATCTTGTACACAGATAATCAGTGGGGTCAGCTCCCAAGCAGCATCCGGGTGACGTTGATGAACGACATCACGAATCCGAGCAGCGTGATGGCGAGCAGCGCGAGCGCTGCGATCTGGATCCACAGCGACTCGCGCTTCTCGTGCGAGGCCGGCATCACCGTGGCCATGATCCAGCCTCCGGCAAAGCCGCCGGCGTGCGCCCAGTTGTTCACGCTCGACATGAGAAAGCCCATCACGAACATCAGCCCCGCCCATTGCCACAGCTGCGTCGACATCGGGGACCCGGTGCGGCGGCTGTAGACGATCAGCGCCGCGAGCAACCCGAAGATGCTGCCCGATGCACCCACGGTGGGATTGCCCGAGGCCAGGTTCGAGACCACGAAGCCGATTGCGCCCGCGAACGAGAAAATCAGGAACGCACGCGCCGGCCCGAAGACGTTGCCGACCGCCGGGCCGAGATCCCGCACCCACATCAGGTTGAAGAAGATGTGCAGCAGCCCGCCGTGCAGGTAGATCGCAGTGAGCAGCGTCCACCACCAGCCGGCCCGCATGATCTCGCCGCTCGTCATACCGAGCTGCACCAGCGCACGTGAACCGGGCGCCAGCAGGCCGAACGGCAGGCGTTGAAAGCCTTCGGCGATCGCCTCCGGTTGCAGCACCAGCGCCGCGACGTAGAGCCCGACGCACGTGATCGTGATGATGCGGGTGAAGTCGAGGTGCTGCGTCACCAGGCGCTGGATCCCAGGCGCATAGCCGAACAGGCTGGGGTTCGGAGTGCCGCAGAAGGGGCACTTGGGCTCGCTCACCGAGATGAGCTTGCGGCACGACGGGCACAGCATGGAGCCGGAGGTTTGGCGCATGGGGCGGGAGAATACGCGATGGAGCGGGAGGAGGTCAGGACTCAAACATCTCGAGATGATCGCTGCTCGCCGAGAGTTCCGAGCGGCATTCGCCTCACTTGTTCATGAACTCCCCCACCAGCGCCCCATGATGCCTCGCGTGCACCGCCTGCATCCGCAGCGACTCCGGGTAGGTGTAGCGCCACGCCGGTCGGAACGGGTTCGGCACCCAGAGTCGATCGCGCTCGCTCGCCCCCAGCGTGTCGCCGATCGCTCGATAGCGTGCGACGTCGCGGCGAACTTGCGCCAGTACCGCGTCGCGATCGGGCGTACTCGTGGGGTGCATCGACTTCGGTGCAGGCGCGCCGCGCGGAATCTGCCCGCGCACCACCACGAACCGCACGAACAGCCACTCCACCACTCCGCGCCGCGGAACGGGCGGCAGCGTGCCGGCTCTCAGCTGCATGGCTCGTTCCTCGAACTAACGCAGCCCATGCCCCAGTGCGACGCGGACGTGATCCACGTGCTGGCCGAGCGTCCACTTGCCGGGGCGTCCCCGCGTCCACTGCGACGTGTCATCGTCAGCGACGCGCAGCAGTTCGTCGAACGCGGCCTCGAAGTCCGACGCGAGCAGCTCGAAGTTCTCGCCCTTGAGCGGCACTCGCATGCCGCCTTCGACGACTCCGATGCGCGTGCTCACACCCCGAGCTTGCCCGCCATCACGACCGGGCCGGTCGGGCGATCGGGGAACGGCGAACCGCCGGCGGGCTCGAGCGAGATCGCGAAGCCTCCGACCAACGCCGGATCGCCGAGGTCGTCCAGTCTCAGCACCGCGCGGCCCTCCTCGTCGACCTTGATCACGCCGAGGCTCGCGACTCCGGCGCCTTTGAGCAGCCACAGCTCGTAGTCGGAGCCGGAAGGCGGCGTGAAGTTCTCGAACACCACGACCGCGCTCTTGGTCGCGGGGTCGAAGGTTGCGCGCGCGCGCAGCGCGGCGGCGCCGCCGGGCGTGATCTGCAGCTCGGCGAAGCGCGCGCCGGGTGCCGACAGCACCGCCGCCCAATGTCGCTCGATCGACAGATCGCGCTCGAGCTGCTGCACCTGCGCCTGCTGGCTCTTCAACTCTTCGCCGCGAGCCTGCAGCTCGCCGCGCAGTTGTTCGGCGCTCCGGTACGCGAGCACCGTGGTCACCGCCAGTGCCGCGGCGGCCGCCAACGGCGCAAACGTGAGCCAGCCCGGGAACGCGAGCGGCGCACGACGTTCCGCACCGGCGTCACGCGCCGGCCCCGATGCCTCGCCGCGCGCCGCGCCGTTTCGAACCATCGCCGGGCGCGGAGCCGCCGGAATCACGGTGGGCAGCGCCTCGGCGCGAATCGCATCCATCACGCGCGATTTGAGAGCCGGCGAGGGTCGCTGCTCGGGTGCGGAGCGAGCGAGCAGCGTGCTCGCCACCGACATCTCGGCGAGCGCCGCTTCGCACGCGTCGCAGCCCGAGGCGAGATGCGCCTCGAGACGCGCACGCTGTTCCGGATCCAGATTCCCGAGCGCGTAACCCGCGCACAGATCCAGGAACTCCTCCGAATGCTGGCTCAAACCCACTCCTCCTCGGGCAACATCTCGCGCAGTTTCATCAGTCCCTGACGCGTCCACGACTTGACGGTACCGAGCGGAGCGCCGAGACGTTCGGCGATCTCGCTCTGCGACAACCCTTCGAAATAAGCGATCTCGATCACCTGCCGCTGCTGCGGTCCGAGCTGGGTGAGCGCGGTTCGTACGCGCTGGCCCAGATCACCGCGCGTGGTGTCGGCGGCGGGATCGGCGGGAGTCGGACCGACGTCGACTTGCGCCTCCGCGCGATCCTCCGCGCGGCGTCGCGAGGCCAGACTCCGGTAGGCGTCGAGCGCCCGGCTGCGAACGATGTTCAGCAGCCACGCGATCACCGCACCACGCGACGCGTCGTAGGACGCGGCACTTTTCCACGCTTGGACCCACGCCGCCTGCACCGCGTCTTCGGCATCGGTCGCACTGCGCACGATGCGCAGCGCCACCGAATACAACAGCGGTGTGTGGCGGTCGTAGAGCTCCTCGAGAGCGGACGGATCCCCCTCCCGGACTCTCCGGATACAGCTCAGATCGAGTTCCTGGAAAGTCATCGAGGGGGAAGTTCTCCGTATTCGCGATCACTCTGAAAGCCACTACGGGGCGCGGCGCTCCTCGGACGAGGCTGCGGCTCAACCGCCCGCAAAGTCGGGCGTACTTTAGCGGTACTGAGTGCGGGGTTCCAGCCCGATCGCGCTGGCTGCCAACGGGATCGGGCGCCCGCGTGCATTTCGCGGCGGCCTCGGACGGACTATGTTCGCAGCCGCATGGAGGCTCGAATCCAACCTGTGACACGCCGCGAGTGGGCGTTCGTTGCCGTGGTGCTGCTCGCCGCGGCGGGGCTCCGCGTGTGGGAGGCCTCCCGCGCACCGCTGTGGTTCGACGAGATCTATACGCTGTGGGTCGCCCGCATGTCGTGGCCCGAGCTGACCCGAGCACTCGCGATCGACATCCATCCGCCGCTGCACTACGCGATCATCAAGCTGTGGCGTGGCGCGTTCGGCGAAGGCGACGTGGCGCTGCGCGCCTCGTCGGTGGTCGCGGGCGTCGCGTCGATCGCGGTGGCGATGGGGTTCGCGCGCGACGCGTTCGGCAAGCGCGCGGCCGGAATCGTGGGCGTACTGCTCGCCGTTCACACCACACACCTCTCGCTCTCTCAGGATCTGCGCTTCTATCCGTGGCTCTCCCTGTGGGTGTGGCTCGCGGTTTTCGCCGCGTGGCGATGGGTCACGTTCGGGCTCGCCCGCGACGCGGTGTTGCTGATCGCAGCCGAAGCGTGCGGGCTCTACACGCAATACCTGTCGGCGCTCGCCTTCGCCGTGATCTTCGCGTGGGGGCTGTTCGTGTTGTGGAGCGATCCGCGCCGTGCGCGACTGTGGCTGGGGCTTCACGTCGCGACCGCCCTGCTGTTCGCGCCGCTGCTCGCGACCTTCGTTGCGCAGGTGATGCGCAACTCGGAGACCCACTGGATCCGGCGCCCGCATCCCGAACATCTGCTCGACCTGGCGCGGCGCATGAGCTTTGGTGCGCTCTACCTGGTCCCGGTCGTCGCCGCCTGCGTCGCGGCAGCATTCACGCGCCGCGAGCATCGCGGCGTCGCCATGCTGATCGTGATCGTGCTGGTGATCCCGACGCTGGTGACGCTGTCGCTCACGGTGATGGGTGCTCACCTCTTCACGGTGCGCTATCAGTACTACCTGATCCCGGGCCTCTGCCTGCTGGTCGCCGCGGGGCTCTCGCATGCGAAGTGGCGGATGCTCTCGAGTGCCGTGACTCTGCTGCTGATCGTGGCGGCGGCGCGGCTGGTGATCATTCGACCGCCGAATCAGGAGTCATCGCGCATCCTCGAGGCGCGCGCGGTGCTGTTCGAGCGCGCGCTGCCCGGCGAGGCGATCCTGTGCGCCGACACGCACACGCTGCTCGCACTGCGTCACTACGGCGCTCCGAGCCCACCGCGGCTCGTGTGGCGGGCCGGGCCGATGCCCTACTACGAGGGCACGGCGGTGATCGACCCGAGCTGGGTCCTGCGCGGCGAGCAGCTGCATGCGTACTCAGTGAGCGAAGCGCCGTTCTGGATGGTGCGGCTGCGACACGGCGGAGTGTCGAGTCTTCGCACCGCCGGCTGGGCGTACTCGATCGGCGCACGCGTCGTGTGGGAGCGCGACTCGCTCACGGTGTGGCATCGCGACTGACGACTCGCGCTCCTCACGGACCTCGATCGGCTATCGCAGTCGCACGAACCGTTGCGACATCACGCGGCCCCCGGCCTCGAGCCGCAGCCAGTAGAGCCCGCTGGAACTCGCGGCCCCCGACTCATCGCGACCGTCCCAACGCACGTTCCACTCCCCCGCCGCTCGCTCGCTCGATTCGATCAAGCGCACCCGACGGCCCTGCGCATCGACCACCGACAGGCGCACCGAGGACGCGCGCGGTAGCGCATAGCGCACGGAGATCGCGTCGCGGCTCGGATTCGGCGACGGACTTGCGAGCGCGAACTCGACCGGGGTCGAGACACCCGGCGCGTCCACGATGCCGCCCGGCACCAGCACGTTGTACGCCGATTCATTGCCGTGAGTGTCGACCGCCGAGAGCTTGTAGACCGGACCCGCGGTCGCGTGTTCGAAATGGGTGAGTGCCGTCGAGGCGACGCGATTCGCGAGACTCGGCACGAAGCCCAGGCTCGAGCCGCGATAGAGCCGATAGCCGGCGAGATCGGTTTCGAGATTGGCGCCCCACGACAGGAACGTGCCGACACCCGGCGCATGCGTACCCGTGAACGGCGCCGGCATCGCGGGCGCCAGATCGTCGACCGAGTAGCCCGAGTCGGGCTCGGAGTCCCACCATGCGTTGGTGCCAATCGCGGTCCCGCGTGCCTGCACCATGAAGCGCGTGCGTGGATTGCCGGCCGCAACCGAGTCGCCGGTGGTGGCGACCACTTTGCTGTAGGCCGCGAGATGCGCGGCCGGGACCGCCGCGACGAACTCCCAGTTTCCGGGCGCGGCTTCGATCTCGACCAACGCGCGCTGGTCGTCAGCCGGCTTCGGGTCGCCGGGCTTCAGGCGCACGAACGCGTCGGCCTTCGCTTCGGCGATCAGCGAGGTCGGCACGTCTCTCAGCAGCCAGTACTCCTCGATGCTCTCGTAGAGCGGATCGACATCGAGCGGGCTCGCGTTCCAGCTCACCTTCACTTGTCCGCCCTGGTCGTTCGCCACGTCGCGCACCGAGGTGACCTGCGGTTCGGCGCCGGTCATGCCGAAGCGATCCAGGCGTTTCACGAGCACCTGGTACAGGGAGACTTGCGAGAGCGGAACGATGGCACCGCCGCGCGCATCGGTGACGGCGGCCATGGTCGCGGTGTTCTGAACGGGCAGCTCGGCGACCAGCAGGTCTCCCGCCCAGATCGAGTTGCCGAGCGAATTGAAGTGCGTCGCCCAGATCTGCCCGTTGCCGCGTTCGCGATGGTCCTGCCACAACGCGATCACCCCGCCGACCCCATCCGAGACCAGCTGCGGTATCTGAGCGCCGACGACGAACGCGGAGTTGTTCGGCGTCCCCTGCGCACCCCACAGGATCGCCCCGGTCGGGCCGATGTGCTGAAAGCGAATGCCGGTGAAACCGAAGCCCTCGGCATCGAGGCTCGCGGTGAAGAATCCGCCGGCGCCGTCGTACAGGATCCGCGGCTGCGAAGGATCATTCGTTCCGGTGATGATCGGGATGCCGTTGAGTCCGAAGACGGCGGCTCCGAATTGTCCGAAGCGCTGCGCGTAGAGATCGGCCGTGCCCGAACGCTCGTCGCGCCACACCATTCCAAACTCACCGCCGTTCAGAAGCGCGATGCGCGGCTGTGACTGCTCGCCGGCGGCGTTGCAGACCACCACCCCGTTGACCGCCAGACCCACCGTGCCGCCGAACAGCACGCGCTGCGCGTAGAGATCGGTCGCAGCGCCACCACGAGCGTCGGTCCACACCACCTGGAACTCGAGCGACGGATCGTTGATGGCCATCTGCGGAGCGGTCTGCTCGGAGGCGGCAACGGCGATCGGCAGTCCAGTCGCGTTCCAGAGCCGGGCGCCGTTCATTCCGAGTCGCTGCCCGTAGATGTCCCAATTTCCGGGACCGCCGTCCTGCCACACGAAATAGATTCCGTCGAACTGATACGCGATCTGTACCGCGACTTCGTCGAGACTGACGATGTTGCTCACCGAGACGCCATCGGCGGTCCACAGCGCGGCTCCCGTGGTCGCCGACAGGCGCTGTGCATAGACGTCGGCGTCCGTGTTGCGGCGATCCACCCAGCCGATGACGCATCCGCCTTGCGGGAGCGCCGTGATCACCGGCTCGCGCTGGTCCCCTGCCGCGGAACACACGGCCACTCCGCCGCTCGTCCACAACACTTCGCCGCTCGCGTCCACGCGCTGCGCATAGATGTCCCACGTCGCGTGCTGTTCGGCCCACGCGACGTACACGCCGCCGGCGCCATCGGGTGCCGCGACCGGGCGCTCCTTGATGAAGAACGCACCTTCGAGATGGAGATTATTCGTCGGGCCGTGCGGCCACGCGCGCGCTGCGAGCGGCGTGAGCGCGAGCAGCAGCGTCGCGAGCGCGAACAGCAGCGTCGCGAGTGCGACGGAACAGCGAAGCGAAGCGGGGGCGCGCATGAGGTCTCCTTCCGTGGGACCGAAGCGTTGGACCATCACGTCGATGCGATGGCGCGCGGCGAGAATGCCACAGCGCACTTGATCTCGCAGCCCGCCTCGGAGCAGACTGCGCGCGTCCGCGAAAGCGGCATCGTCGTTGGGGGTGGTCGGCGGAGACATGCCGGCCTGAGATGACACCCTTCGAACCTGATCTGGCTCAAACCAGCGTAGGGAAACGGCGAAGACAATCGGGACTCTCCGCTTGCCTTCACGCCGCCCTCGTGCGGAGAGACGATTGTTCAGCACCCACTGGGTGGACTGGGCGCTGCTGGCGGCCTACGTCGCATTTCTCGTCGTGGTGTGGCTGCGTCCCGAAGGGCGCGCACGCGGCACGCTCGACTATCTGGTCGCGGGACGCCGCGTCACGCTTCCCGCGTTCGTCGCCACCCTCGTCGCGACCTGGTACGGCGGCATCCTGGGCGTCGGCGAGTACGGATTTCGCTTCGGCATCTCGAACTGGCTGGTGTTCGGCGTGCCGTACTACATCGGCGCGCTGCTGTTCGCATTGTGGTTCGCGAAGCGCGCACGACAGACCGAACTCTTCACGTTGCCCGATCTGCTCGAGCGCACGTACGGGCGAACCCCGTCGCTGATCGGCGCGCTCGCCGTGTTCGTCGGCTCGGCGCCGGCGGCTTACGTGCTGATGCTCGGCACCCTCTACTCCGCGATGTTCGGCCTTCCCGTGGTGCCATGCATCATCGCGGCGGCACTCACCTCACTGTTCTACATCCAGCGCGGCGGACTGCGCACCGTGGTGCTGACCGACCAGGTCCAGTTCGGCCTCATGTTCGCGGGCTTCGCGGTGCTGCTCGTGACGCTGGTGGCACGTCACGGCGGACTCGCCTCGCTGCCGTCGCGCGTTCCGGTCGAACACTTCACGTGGCACGGCGGCAATCCACCCAGCGCGATCTTCGTGTGGTACGTGATCGCGCTCGGAACCCTGGTCGAGCCGGCGTTCTGGCAACGCGCCTATGCAGCCCGTGACCCCGGCGTGGCGCGCAATGGCGTTCTGATCTCGATCGGGTGCTGGGCCGTGTTCGACTTCATGACCACGTTCTGCGCGATCTACGCGCGCGCTCTGTTGCCCGACCTGACCAACCCGGTGCTGGCGTTTCCGGAACTCGCGAAGCTCGTGTTGCCGCCGGGCCTGCTCGGCCTGTTTTTCCTGTCGATGATCGCGACCGTGATGAGCACCATCGACTCCTACGGTTTCATCGCCGCCACCACCATCGGGCGCGACGTGATGTGGCGGCTGCGTGGCGAGCGCGACGAGTCGCGGATTCCGTTCTACAGCAACCTCGGACTGTGGCTCGCGGCCGGCTTCGCGACCGCGCTCGCGATCGCGAGCCGCAGCGTGATCGACTTGTGGCGCGACCTCGGCTCGATCACCGCTCCGGCGATGCTCGCGCCGGTCGGCACCGCGCTGCTCGGACGCTGGCGGCTCGGCCCGCGTGCGACCGCGTTCGCGATGGCCGCACCCCTGGTGGTCACGACCGTGTGGGTGCTGGTGCACAACCTGAGCGGTCCCGGCGCGCGCTATCCGTTGGGTCTCGAGCCGATCTACGCCGGGCTCGGCACTTCGCTGCTCTGCTATCTCGTCGGGCATGTCGTGCGCCGCCTCACCTCGGCGCGAATGGCGCCGCGCGTCGCGATGCTGATCGGATGCGTGCTCGCGCTCGGCGGGGCGACTGCCGCACGCGCCGACTCCCCCGACACGCTCGACCGTGTGGTGCCGCTGCCGGGTATCGAAGTCAGCACCGCTTCACCCGGTGACCGGGCACCCCAGGCTCGCTCGATCATGACGCGCGACGAGATCCGGCGCCGCAATCAGGGGCTCGACACACCGATGCAGCTCGCGCACCTGCCGGGCGTCTACGCGTACTCGGATGCCGGCAACGGCATTGGTTACTCCTACCTGTCGATCCGCGGCTTTCCGCAGCGCCGCATCAGCGTGCTCGTCAATGGTGTGCCGCTCAACGACCCCGAGTCGCACGAGGTCTACTGGATCGATCATCCGGACCTGCTCGCTTCCACCTCACGCGTCGAGGTGCAGCGCGGCGTCGGCTCGGCACTCTACGGCGCTGCGTCGATGGGCGGCAGCGTCCACCTCGAGACCTCACCGTTCACGATCGAGCGCACACTCGGCTTGCGCGCCGCACTCGGTTCGTTCGACACGCGTCGCGTC
Organism: Candidatus Eisenbacteria bacterium; assembly: GCA_013140805.1. Classification (NCBI taxonomy): domain Bacteria; phylum Candidatus Eiseniibacteriota; species Candidatus Eiseniibacteriota bacterium. The sequence continues at coordinate 20,912 of JABFRW010000135.1, read as the reverse complement.
TCGGCAGAAATGGGTTCGGGAGAACTCGACGGCGGCTGGAATCTCTATGGCCGCTATTCGCGAATCGAGACCGCCGGTTATCGCGAGTTGAGTGACTCGAAGCTGTGGTCGTTCCTGTTCGCCGCGCGCCGTACCGCGGGCCATCACACGCTGCGAGCGAGCGTCTACGGCGGCCCCGAACAGACGCATCTCGCCTATCTCGGCGTTCCCGCCGACTATCTCGAAGGGCGGGTGAGCGGCGATGTGGAACGCGATCGGCGCTTCAATCCCATCCGCTTCGCGGGCGAGCGCGATCACTTCTTCGAGCCCCACTACGAGCTGATTCACACCTGGACTCCGACGCCTCGAACCTCGTTCACACAAACGCTCTTTTACTTCGACGGCGAGGGCTACTACGACGAGCAGCGCTTCGGGCGCTCGCTGGCCGACTATCGCCTGGCGCCCTGGAGCACCTCGGACTCGACGCTCGCGCCGCGCGACTACTACGCGCAGGACGGCGGCGGCACGCTGGTGCAGGACTCGCTCGGCCGCTTCCGCGTCGAACGCTTCGACCTGGTGAGGCGGCGCGAGGTGAAGAACCGCCACTACGGGTGGGTGCCACGCGCACGCATCGAGCGTGGCCGCGTCGCGGTGACCGTGGGTGGCGAGCTGCGCGCGCACGACGGTCGGCATGTAGGCTCGCTGCTGTCCGCCGGCGGCGTTCCGGGCTTCGCTCCGGGCCACACGTACTACGACTACCACCCGCGCACGCTCGCCGCGGGCGTGTTCGCGCGCACCGAATGGACGGTGAACGCGCAACTCGATGCGACCTTCGACCTCGCGTGGCGGCATGCCGACTACGCCATGCGCGGCGATCGATTCGACGGCATCCGCTTCGATCAACCCTACGACTTCGCGATCCCGCGCGCCGGTGTTCACTGGCGGGTTACACCCCGGCTCGACCTGTTCGCCAGTGCCGCGCACGCGCGCCGCGAGCCGGCACTTCGCGATCTGTTCGACGCCGAGGGCGTCGGAAGCGTGCCCCTCTACGGCACGATCGACATCTCGAATGGCGTCTACCGCGATCCGCTCGTCAGGCCCGAGCGCGTCACCGACTGGGAGGCCGGTGCACGGTGGCGGCCGGGCGCCGCGCTCGAACTGAGCGCGAACCTCTACCGAATGGACTTCGAAGACGAGCTGGTGTTCGCCGGGCAGTTCAACACCGATCTCGGCTACTCGACGATCGGCAATGCCGCGCGCTCGGTTCATCAGGGCGTCGAACTCGCAGCGCACGGAGCCTGGACGACTCCGGCGCGGCCGGCCGGCCGGCCGCTCGCGCTGGTCGCCGCGGCGAACCTCTCGGTCGCCGACCATCACTTCGACGAGTACCGCGAGGTCTACGGCACGGCACCCGGCGACACGCTGCGCTACGACGGCAATGCGATCGGCTTTCAGCCTTCGACCACCGCCCACGCCGAGCTGCGGGCCGAATGGGCCGGCGCGAGCGTGTCTCTGGCTGCGCAGCACGTCGGGCGAATCTTCGTCGACAACACCGAGTCGCGCGCCGTTTCGATCGAGCCGTGCACGCTGCTCGATGCCAGCGCGGCGCGACGCTTCGAACGCGGAGGCGGCTCTTGGGTCTCGGTCGGACTGCAGGTGCGAAACCTTCTCGACAGGCGCTACTCGACCTCGGGCTATCTCGACTACGACGCCGCCGGAGCGCTCGTGCCTCATCTGATCGTGGGTGCGACCCGAGCCTGGTCGGTGGAGTTGAGCCTCGGTTTCTAAAGTCGCTATGGTCATGAATTTGCAAACTATGACTTAGGTCAGAAATTTCATGCAACAAAACTGCGACTTCAGTCATAAATGGGGCCGGTCACTCTTCAATCCGAACCCCGGAGAAGCGCATGAACCCGGTCGAGATCTCACGCCGCGAGCGCAAGAAGGACGAAACTCGCGAGCGCATCAATCAGGCGGCATTGCAGTTGTTCGATCAGAAGGGCTTCGACGCCACGACGGTCGACGAGATCGTCGCCGCGGCTGACGTCGCCAAGGGCACCTTCTTCAACTACTTCCCGCGCAAGGAAGCCGCGCTCGCGGTGATCTGCGAACGCCAGGTCGAAGGGCTCGAACAGTTCGTCGACGGTCTGATCGACGACGCGCGCCCGGTGCGCGAGAAGCTGCTCGACACCTTCGCGTTCGGCGCGCAGCAACATGCCGCGGATCCCGCGCTCCACCGTCACTCGATCGTCGAACTGCTGCGCGGCTCGCTCGAGGACGCGATCAACATCAACGAGCGGGTGCAAAGCTCGGTCGGGCGACTGGTGCAGCAGGGTTGCGAGCGCGGCGAGTTCCGCTCCGACGTTCCGGTCGAGCGGCTCACCTACGTGCTGCGTGGCGTGTTCTTCATGACCATGCTAGTGTGGCTGCACTGTCCCGAGCTGTTCGACTTCAAGACCGAGATCCAGGCGCGCATGTCGATCGCGCTCGACGGACTCGCGGCGGGCGCGCGATGAGCGCGGCGCGCGGCAAGCGCGTCACGGCGGGTGCGCTGGTGCTCGGCGCGGCGTTCGCCATCGGCGGCCTCGAAGTCGCGCTGCCCGTGCGCGCCGACGAAGCACTCGCCCGTACCGACTCGCTCGCGCTGTCGCTCGAGGAGGCGGTGCGAATCGCGCTCGCGAACGGGCCCGAGCTGGCACTCGCGAAGGCACGGCTCGAACAGGCCCGCGGACAGGTGCGCGAAGCGACCAGTCAGGCGCTGCCGCAAATCTCGGCCGCGGCCGGCTACACGCGGCGCTTCGACTCGATCTTTCGCGGGCTCGATACCGACACCACGTTCGGCGATCTGTTCCGCAACAGCTCGTTCGCCGCGGTCCACAGCTGGAACCTCGATGTGACGGGCTCGCAGATCCTGTTCTCGCCGCGTGTGTGGGGTGCCCTGCGCGCCGCGCGCGCATTCGAGCGTTCGAACGATGCGTCGCGCCGCCAGACCGAGGAGGACGTTCGCCTGTCGGTGCACCGTGCTTACTTCGAGGCGGCCTATCGAGCGGAACTCGTGACGATCGCGACCGAAGGGCTCACGCAGGCGCGCGCCTACGAGCGCGACGTCGAGCTGCGCCAGCGCCAGGGCCAGCGCGCCGAGTACGACCTGCTGCAGGCCCGCGTCGATGCGCGCAATGCCGAGCCCACGCTGGTCGGTGCGCGCAACTCGCACGCTGCCGCGCTGCTCGAGCTGGGCCGCCAGCTTCAGATCTCCCCCGCCCGTCGCGTGCGGCTCACGAGCCCGCTCGACTTCGACGGCGCGCGCGCGGGATCTGTGAGCGCTTCGAGGTCGGCGCCGGATGGCCGACGCTGAGTGCGTCCGGCACCGTCTCGCATCAGGCGTTCCCGACCGATCCGTGGCCCGACCGCGATCAGTTCGCCCGCAACGTGGAAGCGAGCGCCAAGCTCGAGTTCCCGATCTTCCTCGGCGGGCGAGTGTTCGGCGCGGTGCACCGCGCGCGCGCCGAGCTGCGCCAGGCCGAGATCGAGCGCGATCAGACCCGTCAGTCGGTCGCGATCGAGTTCGAACGCTCGCGCGACGAAGTGGCGCGTTCGCTCGCGGCACTCGCGGCGCGGCGTGGCACCGTGGCGCTCGCGACCCGTGCACACGAGCTGGCGCGAGTGCGCTACGAGAACGGGCTCTCGACCCAGCTCGAAGTCTCGGACGCCCGCCTGCGCATGCTTCAGAGCCGCGCCAACGAGGCCGAGGCACTGCGCGACTACCGCGTCGCTCTGGCGGGGCTCGAGCACGCGCTTGGCCGCCCGATTGCGACCCGCGAGGCTTCGATCGACGATCTGCCCCGCCTGCTCGAGGAGACTCCCTGATGACTTCCCGCCTCTCGATTCCGATCGCGGCGCTGTTCGCCGGGCTGCTGCTCACCAGCTGCGGCCACGGCGGCAGCTCCTCATCCGGCGTCGACGCCGCGACGCCGCTGCGGCTCTCGGACGCCGATCTCGCGAGCGCCGAACTCATCGAGCTCACGGCCGGGGTGCCGGTCTCGGGAACGTTGCAGCCCGCCGTCGACGTGAACATCACCGCGCCGCTGACCGAGGTGATCGAGTCGGTGCCGGTGCGCGAGGGTCAGTCGGTCGCTCGCGGCGCCGTGCTGGCGCGCTTTCGCACCGGCACGCTGGCCCCCGCGGCGGCGAGCGCGCGCGCGGCGCTCGAGATGAGCCGCGCCGATCACGAACGCTACGAGAACCTCTACAAAGCGGGTGCTGTCGCAAAGCGTGAAGTCGAAGCGGCACTCGCGAACTGGCGTTCGGCCGAGGCGCAGGCGGCGCACGCGAACAAGCAGCTCGAGGAGTCGGTGGTGCGGGCGCCGGTCTCGGGCGTGGTGTCGCAGCGCTTCGTCGAGGCCGGCGATCGGCCGGCCGACGGCGATCCGATGTTCCACGTCGTCAACACGTCCGAACTCGACTTCGAGGCGACGGTGCCGAGCGAGACCGCGCTGCGCGTACGTCCGGGCTCGACCGTGCGGCTGTCGGTAAGCGGCTGGAGCGGCGCGCCGATCGAGGGCAAGGTCGCGCGCGTGAATGCCGCGGTGGATCCGGCGACGCGCCAGTTGAAGATCTACGTACGGGTGCCGAACGCAAACGGAAAGCTGGTCGGCGGCCTGTATGCGAGCGGTGCGGTGGTGACCGAGCGCGTCGAGCGGGCACTCGCGGTGCCGCTCGCGGCGGTTCGCGGCGACGGCGACAGTCTGTGGGTGATGACGGTCGCGAACGGAACGCTGGCGCGCCACGCGGTGCGGACCGGAGTGCGCGACGAAGCACAGGACCGCGTCGAGATCGTCTCGGGTCTGGCCGCCGGCGCGCGCGTGGTGATCGGCCCGCTGGGGGGCCTGATCCCGGGTGCGCGCGTGACGCTCTCGGGAGTCGGCGGCGACGCTGCGGATTCGAATGCGGCGCAGCCGGCCGGCCCGGCGGCCGCAGGGGGGCACTGAGCCATGTTCCTGAGCGATCTCTCCATCAAGCGTCCGGTGCTCGCGACCATGATGATCGTGGCGCTCGTGACGCTCGGGGTGTTCTCGTATCGGCGCCTGTCGGTCGACCTGTGGCCCGAGGTCGAGTTCCCGTTCGTCAGCATCTCGACCGAATACTCCGGAGCCTCGCCCGAGGCGGTCGAGCGCGAGGTCACCAAGAAGATCGAGGAGTCGGTCAACTCGATCGAAGGCGTCAAGAAGATCACCTCGGTCTCGAACGAAGGCTTCTCGTCCATCTACATCGAATTCCAGCTCAAGACCAAGGTCATGGACGCGGTCGCCGACGTCCGCTCGCGCATCGATCGCGTGCGGCCCGAACTGCCCGCCGCGATCGAAGCTCCGGTGATCGACCGCTTCGATGCCGGCGCCACGCCGATCCTCACCTACTCGCTGCGCGGTGCGGGCTGGACGCTTCGCGATCTCACCACGCTCGCCGAGGAGACGGTGAGTCGGCGGCTTCAGAACGTGCCGGGGGTCGGCAGCGTTTCGGTGGTCGGCGGGGTGCGGCGTGAGGTCCAGGTGCTGCTCCTGCCGGATCGCATGCAGGCGCTGCAGGTCTCTCCCGACATGGTGGTGGCGGCCGTACAGCGCGAGAACACCGACATGCCGGCGGGCCGCGTCGAGCGCGGGTCGCGAGAGGACCTGGTGCGCGTGAAGGGCCGCATCGCCAATCCGAAGGACTTCGAGCGCATCGTGGTGTCGGTGCGTGGCGGCATCCCGGTGCGACTCGGACAGGTGGCGCGCATCGAGGACGCACAGGAAGAGGTGCGCGACGCCGCGTTCGTGAACGGCGAGCGCGCGGTCGCGATCGAAATCCGCAAGGTCTCGGGTGGCAACACGGTCGAGATCGCCGACGGCCTCGCCGAGCGGGTAGCGCGGCTCAACTCGGAGCTGCCGCGCGGTGCTCAGCTCGCACCGATCCAGGACAACTCGGTGTGGATCCGCAATTCCGTCGAGGATGTGCAGAAGACGCTGGTCGAGGGAGCGATCCTCACCGTGCTGATCGTCTTCATCTTCCTCAACTCGTGGCGCTCGACCGTGATCACCGGCCTCACGCTGCCGGTCTCGGTGATCGCGTCGTTCCTGGCGTTTTACGCGTTCGGATTCACGCTCAACACCATGACGCTCATGGCGCTGTCGCTGGTGATCGGCATCCTGATCGACGACGCGATCGTGGTGCGCGAGAACATCGTGCGCCACGTCGAGCGCGGCGAGGACCACCTGACCGCCGCGAGTCGCGGTACCGCCGAGATCGGCTTCGCGGTGATCGCGACCACGCTCTCGATCGTCGCGGTGTTCGTGCCGGTCGCGTTCATGGGTGGCATCGTCGGCAAGTTCTTCTACCAGTTCGGCATCGTGGTCGCATTCGCCGTGATGGTGTCGCTGTTCGTCTCGTTCACGCTCGATCCGATGCTCTCGAGCAAGTGGTACGACCCGCAGGCCGAGGGCCATCCCCCGACCGGACCGGTCGGCAAGCTGCTCAAACGCTTCAACGACGGCTTCCACGGACTCGGTCGGCGCTACCGTGGAGTGATCCAGTGGGCGCTGCGCCACCGCATGGTCACACTCGGGATCGCGGCACTCGCGCTGATCGGTGCGTTCGTGATGCCGGCGGTCGGACTGGTCGGCGGTGAGTTCATGCCCAAGTCCGACGAGGAGCGCACGCTGGTCGGCTTCGAGACAGCGGTCGGCTCGTCGATCGACTACACGATCGGTCGCGGACTCGAGATCCAGAAGCTGCTCGATGCGCGTCCCGAGGTGCTGCGCACCTATCTGAGTGTCGGTGGATCGCAGCAGAACGGTGCGATCCATCGCGGCCAGGTCTACGTGCAGATGAAACCCAAGCACGAACGCAAGCTGTCGCAGCAAGCGTTCGAGACCGACCTGCGCAAGACGCTCGTCACGTTGCAGGGCGTGACGGGGCGCATCCTTCAGCTCGGCGCAGTCGGCGGATCGCAGGCGCCGATCGTGCTCAATCTGAACGGGCCCGACCTGGCGACGCTGCAGAAGATCTCGGACCAGGCGCTCGCCAAGGTGCGCGACGTGCCAGGCCTCGTCGAGCTCAAGTCTTCGCTCGAGGGTCGCAAACCCGAGTTCGTGATCGATGTCGATCGCGGCCTCGCGGCCGAGGTCGGCCTGTCGGTCGGGCAGATCGGTGCTGCCTTGCGGCCGATTCTCTCGGGCGAGAAGGCCGGCGACTGGGAGGATCCCACCGGACTCTCGCACGACGTGCGAGTACGGCTGGCGCCCGAGTTCCGCAGCTCAGGAGACGATCTGGCGCGCGTTCCGATCGCGACCTCTCAGATCGATCCGCGCAGCGGTGCGCCGGTGATGGTGCCGCTGCAGCAGGTCGCGCGGCTGCGTCGCGACGGTGCGCCGGCTCAGATCGATCGCCAGCAGCTCGAGCGCGTGGTGACGATCGAGGGCAACTACCAGGGACGGCCGCTGACCGACGTGGTGAAGGACATTCAGGATCGGCTCGGCGCCATGCAGCTGCCACCCGGTTATCGCTTCGACTTCGGTGGCGAGCAGGCCGACTTCGTCGAGACGATCGGCTTCATGGTCGAATCGCTGACGCTCGCGGTGGTGTTCCTCTACATCATTCTCGCCAGCCAGTTCGGCAGTTTCCTCAAGCCGCTCGCGATCATGCTGTCGCTCCCGCTGTCGCTGATCGGCGTGATGATGGGGCTCGCGCTCACGCGCGGCACGCTCAACATCATGAGCATGATCGGCATCATCATGCTGATGGGACTCGTCACCAAGAACGCGATCCTGCTCGTCGACTTCGTCAACGCGGCCCGCGAACGCGGTCAGAGTCGCGAGGAAGCACTGGTCGACGCCGGCGAGATGCGACTGCGCCCGATCGTCATGACCACGCTCGCGATGATCTTCGGCATGCTGCCGACCGCGCTGGCACTCGGCTCGGGCGCCGAGTTCCGTGCACCGATGGCGCATGCCGTGATCGGCGGCCTCATCACCTCGACGCTGCTCACGCTGGTGGTGGTGCCGGTGGTCTACACGTTCCTCGACGATCTTGGCACCCGTTCGACCGCGCTGATCAAGCGCTTCACGAGCGCGCCGGCGGTCGCCGACGCGACGCATCCGCATCCCGAACACCGGCCGACGCCGGCCGCCGAACCGCACGCGGAATCCGCGAACCAGCCGGTTCCGTCACCGTTCGAGACCCTCTAGGAGGCTTGCGTGGTTGCTCGTCGCATCGCAGTCGCCCTGCTGTTCGCTCTCGGTGTCGTCGCGGCCGGCTGCGAGAATCGTGGCGCCGCCGTTCATGCCAGCGGCACGATCGAGATGGACGAGACCGACGTGGCCTCGCTGGTCGGCGGCCGGCTGAAGCGCCTCACCGTCAACGAGGGTGATTCGGTCACGGTCGGCGATACGCTCGCGGTGCTCGACCGCGGCGAGATCACGGCCGACTTTCGCGCCCAGCTCGCGAACGCCGATCGTGCCGCCGCGCAGTCGCGCGACGTGAGCGTGGGGCCGCGCGCCGAGGAGATCCGCATCGCGCGCGCACAGTCTGCGGCTGCGACCGCGCGGCGCGATCTGGCGCAGCGCGAGTTCGAGCGCGGCAAGACGCTGTTCGCCGATCGCGTGATTCCCGCCGCCGAGTTCGAACGCCTGTCCTCGAACTACGAGGCGGCGCTGGCGACCGAGGGCTCGACTCAGCACGCGCTGACACTGCTCGAGGAGGGCAGTCGCCGCAACGCGATCGCGGCCGCCGCCAGCTCCATGCAGGCGGCGCGAGAGACTGCGGCCGCGGCGCGCAGCCGGGTCGACGAGCTGGTGCTCACCGCACCGATCTCGGGTGTGGTGCTGCTCAAGAACTTCGAGCGCGGCGAACTGGTTCAGGCCGGGCAACCGGTCGTGACGCTCGGCAATCCCGACAGCCTGTGGATCCGAGTCTACGTCGCGGCTCCGAACATCACGCGCGTGCGGCGCGGCGCAGCCGCCGAGATCCAGCTCGGCCGCACGAATCCCCGTCGCTACGCGGGCCGGGTGGTCGAGATCGGCAGTCGCGCCGAGTTCACGCCCCGCGCCGCGCTCACCGAAGAGGAGCGCGCGAACATCGTGTTCGCGGTCAAGATCGCGCTCGACCCGAGCGGTGGGGAACTCAAGGCCGGGCTCCCGGCCGATGCGATCATCCAGTCGCTCATGCCTCCCGGCGCCGCGGATCGGGCCACGCGATGAACGTCGACGCCCCGGTCGTGATCTCCGCTCGCGGGCTGGTACGGCGCTTCGGAACGTTCACCGCGGTCGATCACGTCGATCTGGACATCCACGCCGGCGAGATCTTCGGCATCCTGGGACCGAACGGATCCGGCAAGACCACCACGATCCGCATGCTGTGCGCGCTGCTCGTGCCGACCGAGGGCGAAGCGACGGTGGCCGGGTTCGATGTCGCACGCGACCCGGATCGCGTCAAGAGTTCGATCGGCTACATGTCGCAGGCGTTCGGCCTGTATCGCGACCTCACGGTCGACGAGAACCTGCGCTTCTATGGCGGGCTCTACGGACTCGGTCGCGAACTCGAAGCCCGCATCGCGTGGGCGCGCGATCGCATGCATCTGGCGGAACTGGGACCGCGACTCGCAGCGCCGCTGTCGGGCGGGCAGAAGCAACGACTCGCGCTCGGGTGCGCGATCATGCACCGCCCCCCGGTCGTGTTCCTCGATGAGCCGACCGCGGGTGTGGATCCGGCCGCGCGGCGACTGTTCTGGCAGATCATTCGCGGCCTCGCGGCGGACGGCACCACGATCGTGGTGACCACGCACTACATGGATGAAGCCGAACGCTTCGACCGGCTGGCGTTCCTGTCGGCCGGCAAGTTGATCGCGCTCGGCACTCCGACCGAAGTGCGGGCCGGATTCCCGCGCGCCGCGAACCTCGAGGACATCTTCGTCGAGCTGCAGGAGAAGGGGCAGTGAACCGCGAACGGCTCGGCTCGATCATGCGCAAGGAGTTCATCCAGATGCGTCGCGATCGCCACACGCTCGCGATGCTGCTCGGCATTCCGGTGTTCCAGCTGCTGCTGTTCGGCTTCGCGATCCGTCAGGAAGTGCGCAACCTGCCGACCGTGGTCTACGACGAGAGCGCGACGCAGCAGAGCCGCGCGCTGGTCCAGCAGTTCACCGGCACCGGCAACTTCCGATTGCGCGGCCAGGTCGGCTCCTACGAAGCGGCGCAGCGCAGCGTCGATGCCGGCCATGCGCGGGCTGCGATCGTCATCCCGCGCGACTACGCCCACGACTTGAAGCGCGGGCGCTCGACGCCGATCCAGGTGCTGGTCGACGCCAGCGACCCGACCGCCGCGCAGGCCGCGATCGGCGCCGCGCAACTGGTGGGTCAGCGCGCGAGTCTTCAGATCCTTCGCGAGCGCTCGGCCGGGGGCTCGCTGCTCGCCACCACGCCGATCGAGGTGCGGGTCCGACCGCTCTACAACCCGGCACTCGCGAGTGCGCTGTTCATCGTGCCCGGCATCATCGGCATGATCCTCTCGAACATCCTCATCATGATGACGGCACTGTCGATGGTGAGGGAGCGCGAGCACGGCACCATGGAGCAGCTGATCGTCACGCCCCTGCAGCGCGCCGAGATCATGATCGGAAAGATCGCGCCCTACGTGCTCGTGGGCGTGGTGCAGATCACCGCGATCCTCGGGCTCGGCCATCTGCTGTTCCACGTACCGATTCGCGGCAGCATCCTGCTGGTCTACGGCGCTTCACTCATCTTCATCGTCGCGAGTCTCGGTCTCGGGCTCTTCATCTCGACCCTTTCGCAGACCCAGGCGCAGGCGATGCAGTCGTCGTTCTTCTTCCTGCTGCCGAACGTGCTGCTTTCGGGCTTCATGTTCCCGCGCGAGGCCATGCCGCCGCTGGCGAACTGGCTCGGCAATCTGCTCCCGCTCACGCACTTCCTGTGGGTGATCCGCGGCGTGGTGCTGAAGGGCGTGGGCCTCGCCGAACTGTGGCCGCAACTGCTCGCGCTGGTCGGATTCGCTGTGATGTTTTTCAGCTTCGCGACCGTGCGGTTCCAGAAGAAGCTCGGGTAGCGCTAGACTTGCGGCCGTGTTCCGCCGACTCGCCATACACGCGGTGATGCTGCTCGCGTTCGAAGCGACGCTCCCTCACGGAAGCGCAGCCGCCTCGTCGCTGCGCTTCCATGGCAACGGGGTCGGCGACATCGATCGCGTGAAGGTCCGCATCGATGATCCGGCGACCAGTCTGCCCGGCCCGCCGGCCGACATCGGCGACTCGGACTGGACGATCGAGCTGTGGCTGCGCGGATTCGCCGCGGACAATCCCGCCGCCGCGCCCGCGTGCGGCGATGAACTGGCGTGGATCGTCGGCAACATCGTGCTGGATCGTGATCGCTACTCGCAGAACCGCAAGTTCGGCCTCGCGATCGGCGCCGGCATTCCGGTTTTCGGCGTGAGCACCACGCTCGGCGGCAGCTCGATCTGCGGTGCGGCGAGCGTGCTCGACGGGTCGTGGCACCACATCGCGGTGCAGCGGCGTTCGAGCGATGGCCACCTGTGGATGTACGTGGACGGCGTGCCGGTCGCAGACGAGGACGGCCCCGACGGCCTGCTCTCTTACCCCGACAACGGGGTGCCTGGAAATTTCTGCGGCGGGCCGTGTGTGAACAGCGATCCGTTCATCGTGTTCGGCGCCGAGAAGCACGATGCCGACGCAGCGCAGTATCCGCCCTTCACCGGCTGGCTCGACGAGGTGCGCTTCTCGACCGTGCTCCGCTACCCGAGTGCATTCGCGCGGCCCGTCGCGCCGTTCGTCGCGGATGCCGCGACCGCGGCGCTGTGGCACTTCGACGAAGCCGCAGGCGACACGATCCTGGACAGTGCCGGCGGGGGTGCGAGCGGCGGCGTGCGCAAGTTCGGCACCGGTGGCGCGCGGCCGGCCGGCCCCGAGTGGTCGATCCAGACGCCGTTCTCGGCGGTCTCGGTTCCCGGCACAGGTTCGCGCGCGCTGGCTGCGCCACGCGTCACGGCGTGGCCGACGCCCGCGCTCGGCCTGATCCGTCTGGCGGTCGAGCTCGACGCCACACTCGAGCATGCGGGCGGCCGAACCCACGACGCTCACCCGATCAGGTTGCGGTTGCACGATGTCGCTGGCCGTGTGCTGCGCCGCATCGAATTGCGCGCGATCGACGGCCGCGCCGAATTCGTGTGGGACCGGCGCGACGAGGCGGGGCGTCGCGTTCCCGCGGGCATCGTATTCGCGCAAGTGAGCACGGGTGCGGGAAGGGCAACCGCCACGCTGGTGCTCGAGTAGCGAAGCGCCCGAGCCAATCACTTGAGCCAGCGCCGGGAGCTGGCACCAATGGACGTGCATCGATCAAGTCCAGGTTTCTCGTCCAGCCTGGACGTACTTGCGCTGAACCTGACAGAGGCCGGGAACCGCGAGCGACAGTGGTGCGCACGGCCCGAATCGTGAGAGAGACCTAAGGCTTGCTCGCCCCGAGTAGCGAGTGCAGCACCTGGTCCCACGACTCCGCGTAGCGCGGCGAGCGTCGATCCCAAAGTCCCTCGCTCTCCGCGGTGGGCCGATGTTCCACCGTAACTCGCGTCGCCTCGCCTTCGGCCGCGAAGGTCACTGTGACGCGAGTGGGATGCTCGACATCGGTGCCGGGATAGAAGTCGAGATCCAGTCCCTCGGCGCGGCGCCAGCTCCGAACGCGACCAAGTTCCACCTCCTGCCCGTCGCGAGCACGCTCGTAGAACCGGCCGGTCTCCAGCACGAAGATCTCGCTGTTCGGATCATTCGTATGGCGTCGCTCCAGCGGCCACCAATCTGAAATGGCCTGCGTCCACAGGTCAAAAGCCCGTGCGGGCGAACACGGCAATACCACCGACTTGCGGATCATCGGCGAGAACGTTCCTCGAGTCTGCGGAGCGCGATCCCCCAGAAGTCGTCGAGGTAGGCACGCGCCGACTCGAATCCCTTGAGCCGAACCGAGTAGAGGCTGCGGGTCCCCGCGCTGCGCACCTCGACGAGTCCCGCGTCCTGCAGAACGCGCAAGTGACGCGAGATGGCCGGCCGACTCACGGAAAACCGCGAGGCGAGTTCATGGACGGCGAGCGGGCCGCTGCTGAGCCGCCTGAGGATCTCGCGGCGAACCGGGCTGCCGAGCGCATCGAGGGGGTGGAGGACGGAAGTCATGGCAACCGAAACGTTACATTCGATTGAGCGTAACGGCAATGCTTTTCAGTCATATCACAATCCAAATTGACCTGATCGCCGCACATTTGGTAAGTATTACGTTACCAATATGGGAGGATCAATGAAGACGCGTATCGCCGTGCTCACGCTACTCGTGCTGTCTCTCTCCGGCTGTTCGACGGTCCGACTGCTTCGTGAACCAGGCACGCTCCCCGTCACGGGTCGGGCCGAGCGGACACGGTCGAGTCGGGCGCTCGACTACAGCGTCGCGATCCGAATCGCCGCCACCCCCGAGGTTGTCTGGCAGGTGCTCACCGAGGCGCCGCAGTACACCCGATGGAATAGCACCGTCGTGAGCCTTGGCGGCACGATTGCCGAAGGTTCGCGGCTGAAACTGGTCTCGAGGGTCGCACCCAAGCGTGCGTTCAATCTGAAGGTCAGCACGTTTGACGCCCCTCACCGCATGGTGTGGGAGGACGGCAATTCGATGTTTCTTGGCGTGCGGACGTTCACCCTCGAGGCGTCGGCGGATTCGACGACCTTCGCCATGTCAGAGACGTTTTCAGGCGGCATGCTCAGAATGATCGCCGGCCGGTTGCCTGACTTCACGCACGATTTCGAAGCGTTCGCGAGCGACGTCAAACGAGAAGCCGAGAGCCGTTCCGCAGCTCCGGCGTACTGATCGCCGGGCGCAAGAGGAGACATCCCGTGACGATCACCAGAAAGCCAGCATCCGCGATCGCGAAGAAGCCGCAGCCCACCAGCCGCAAAGCGAAAGGAAGTGGTACGTCAGACGACCCGTGGATACTCACCACGCCACCCGGCAGCTCTTCATTCGAAGCCTACCGGGATCCCGCGGCCGATCCCCCCGCGCTCGTGGTGCAGGTCGGTTCCACTCAGCTGCGCTACCACCTACGATGCCTCGAAGATTTGAGAACTATGTTGAAGAAGCGCAATGACTGGATGCTGTTGGGCAGCGCCGACGAAGGCAAGCCCGCTGCAGACGAAACCGTCGAAGCGTGGGGCCGTTCTCGTTCGAATCCGGTGAAAGGCTGGTACGGACTCAAGAAAGGGCTGCGCGGCCGGTTCGCGAATTACGTGCCTCCGGTGATGGAAGTGTTGGGCTTCGCAGAGCTCGAGCACAACCCGAAGAACAATCGGATGAGGGCCAAGTAGCCGCCGGGCTCACGTCGCGCGCCTGCCAGTGCCGCAAACGCTCCGCGTGTTCCACCGTCAACGCCCCGACCCAGATCCGACTCTCCGCGCGCAATGTGCCGAGCAGCTCACCGGATCGCGAGCGTGCGTCGCGGCGGGCGCCTGCACCGGCCCCGCCGACCTCGAAGCTCACGCGATCGCGCTCAGCGAACATCAGGTCCTCGCCCGCTCTCGAGCAGCACAGCACCCCCGAGGGCGTGAGCCACATGCGAAGCGTGCGAGGAATCAGGCCACTCACGCGCAGCACGACCACGCACGCCTCGGTGGCGGGATTCGCTGCGCGCAGCACTTTCGCCAACTCGACGACTCGTGCGCGAAGCTCGGGCGTAGACGGCGCACCCCGCGGGTCGCGAAAGCGCCGCCACCACCTGATGCCCCGCACTCCCCAGGCGATCTGCAGGGAGCCGACCACCAGCCACATCAATGGAGCGCCGGCGGCATCCTCTGCCCCGGTCAGACCGCCCGCCAGGTTGTAGAGACCAACCACCATGAGGGCGAGTGCCGCCAGGAGCAGCCCGATCCGCCCTCGGACGGTGAGATTCCATAGCCCGACCGCAGCCAGCACCGCTCCAACGACCAACAGCGCGCTTTCGGCGGGTGGAACGACGCCGGCCCAAAGTGCGAGCGCCCCGAAGCCGAGGCCCGCAACACCGCTGATTTTCAGCGTGCGACCCACGAATTGGTCGTCCGCCGCGCGCTGCAAGGCCCTGATTTCATCGCCTCGAAACAACCCGCCTCCCGTGAACCTCCAGCGGTCGAATCAGGAGGTCGCGAGGGGCATCGGCCGACGAGTGTCTCAAGTTGAGACTCCGCCGCGGCTTCGCCTGTCAGTTCTCTGTAGATTTCGCCACGATTTCGCGGTTCAATGGGTGCCTTCGCATCTTGCCGATTCTCGATCCCCAAGACGGAAAGGACCTGTCCAGTGCGTCCTCGCCTCCCGCTCCGTATCGTCCTGTCGCTGCTCGCGTTCACGTTGGCCGCGAGTTCCTTCGGAACCCCGTCCCTCGCGGCGGTTAATCCGAACCGCGCCAATCTGACGGCTGCCCCTCGACTCATGGCACCGTTCGACGGCCAGCGCGCCGTCGAATCCTCGATCCGCTTCATCTATGAACTGCCGCGCGACGCGGGCCAGGCCAACCTGGTGGTGTCCACGCGTCCGTTCGAGACCAGCGGTTGGACCGCGATTCCCTCGGAAGAGGGGCTCACGGTCATGAATGCCGGACGCGAGGGCATGACGTTCGCAGCCACCGGCTTGCGAGTCGAGAGCGACCAGCCGATGTACTGGGCGGTGGTCGCTCGCGACGCCGTCACGGGCGCGCTGCGCTCGAGCGAGGTGCGTCGCTTCATTCCGCTGCCGCGCTTCCAGAACCGCGTGGCACCGGCGGCTCGTCCGCTGCCGTCCCAGATGGGCCGGCTCGAGCGCGCCGAGGCGCTGGGGCTGCGGCCGGTCGAGCTGGCGGCCGGTTACACGCTGACGCCGGGCCAGGCGAGACCCTCGCTTCCGACCGAACTGACCATCGCAGGCACGCTCGGTGGCCGGCGTCTGAACGCCAATCAGGCGATCGTCGTGCAGTTCGGCGCACTCGATGCCGAGGCGTCGCGCGCGCGAATCGCCGCGGTGGGCGGCGCGATCATCGCGCACCTGCCCGAGCGCGCGTATCTGGTACGCGCGAGCGAAGCGGCGCGTGCCGAACTCGAACGCGCGCCGGCCACGAATGCCGCGTGGGTGCAGGACTGGGAGCCGGCCTACAAGGTCAGCGCCCGCATCGATCGCACCTCGCCGGAGCGCGCAAAGTTCCAGGCGCAGGTGTTCCCGGACGCCAACCTCGCCGAGCTGAGCACCGAACTCGCGCTGCTCGGCGCGACCTCAGTTCAGACCAGCGACAACGGCATGAACCGACTCGTGAGCTTCGAGATCGCGAATCAGTCGATCGCGTCGGTCGCCGCACGCGGTGAGCTGGTGTGGATCGAGCACGCGCCGCGCTTCGAGCTTTTCAATGACAACGCGCAGTGGGTGGTGCAGACCGGTGTTACGAACAGCCGCCGGGTGTGGGACCAGGGCATTCGCGGTGACGGCCAGGTCGTGATGACCTCGGACAGCGGCGTGCGTCCTTCGCACGATCAGTTCCGCGACAACGCGGTGCCGCTGTCGGCCTTCGGCGACTTCCCGACCCACCGCAAGATCATCGCGTACAAGCTTGGCTCGGACGATTTGAACGTGGTGTTTGGCGATCACGCCGGCGCCTCGTACCACGGCACGCACACCGCCGGCACGGTCGTCGGCAGCGACGATCCGGTCGCGGCGTCCGCGCGCGACGGCATGGCGAAGAACGCCAAGCTCTACTTCATGGACCTGTCGGGCGCGGCACTCGCGAACGGCGTCTCAACGTTCCTCGATCTGAACGACCTGTTTCTGCCGTCCTACACCGGTAACGCCGGTGGCGCGGCGCGTCTGAGCTCGAACTCGTGGGGCTCGGCCAACGGCGGCGTGTACGACCTGAACTGCATGCAGACCGATCAGTTCATGTCGGCTCACCCGGACTACCTGATCATGTTCGCGACCGGCAACGCGGGAACCGCGGGATCGGTCGGCTCGCCGGCCAGCGCCAAGAACATCGTGTCGGTCGGCGGTACCGGCAACGGCGCGAGCCAGGGCAACATCTACGCCAGCACGAGTCGCGGACCGACGCAGGACGGTCGCCGTAAGCCGACGCTGTGCTCTCCGGCCGTTTCACTGTTCTCAGCCAACGGCGCCTCGAACACGACCTATCAGGCGCTGAGCGGCACCTCGATGGCGACGCCGAGCACGACCGGCGCGATTGCGCTGATGCGCCAGTACCTCGCCGACGGCTGGTACCCGACCGGTGCCGCGGTGCCGGCGAACGGCTTCTCGCCGTCTGCCGCGCTGCTCAAGGCGATGGCGATCAACTCGGCGGACAACGCGGTGACCGGCTTCACCACCCCCGACAACAACGTGGGCTGGGGCCGTATCAACACCGACAACGTGCTCTACTTCAACACCGATACGCGGCGCCTGCTGCTGGTCGATCAGACCGAAGGCCTTGTGGACGATCAGTACATCGAGTACCAGATCAACGTCGTCGATGGCGCGGTGCCGTTCGAGGTCACGCTGGTGTGGACCGACGTCGCGGGTCACCCGGCCTCGGCGCGCCAGATCGTCAACGACCTCGACCTGACGCTCATGCAGGGCGTCACGAGCTACAAGGGCAACGTGTGGTCGGCCGGCGCTTCGACCACCGGCGGCTCGCGTGACTCGATCAACGTCGAGGAGAACATCCGCCTTGCCGCGCCGCCGACCGGAGTGTGGACGGTGCGCGTGGCGGCTCCGAACGTGCCGCTCGGTCCGCAGGCGTTCGCGCTCGTGATCACCGGTGGAGTCGGCCAGGCGGCCGGCGCACTGGCGCTCGATCGCAGCGAGTACGCGCTGACCGACACGCTCGAGCTCGAAGTCATCGACACCAACGAGTCGGGACCGATCTCGGTCACCGTCTCGAGCACCACCGAAGGGGCGGGCGAAGTCGCGACGCTGACTGGTTCGAACGGCGTCTTCCGCGGCACGCTGCCGATCGCACCGACGCTCTCGACTCCCTCAGACGGCGTGCTGTCGGTGTCCTCGGGCGATCTGCTGACCGCGACCTACAACGATGCTTCACCGGCCGCCACGCTGAACGCTCAGGCGTCGGTGTCGGGCAGCAACGTGGTGATCACAAACGTCAGCGCCACGCCGACGGCGGCTGGCACGACGCGCATCGACTGGACCACCGACCGCGCCGCGAGCTCCAAGGTGTGGTACTCGGTGAGCCCGCCGCTGCTCACCTCGGCGACCTCGCCCGGCTACGGCACCTCGCACTCGGTGACGCTGAACGGACTCGCGGCCGGCGTGACCTACAACTACGACGTCGAGTCGGCGCCGATCACCGGTGGTGCGACCCGCGACAGCCTCGGCGGGGCGCACCGTCAGTTCACCGCCAAGGGCGCGGGCGACGTATTGCTCATGCTGGGTGACGCGGGCTTCGCCGGAAACGGGGCGTGGACCACGGCGCTCACGACACTCGGCTACGAGTTTGACGTCCTCTCGGACGACGCCATCGAGCCGCCGACGGTCGGCAATGCCTCGGCCGGCCTGCGCGCCTACAGCGCGGTGCTGTTCCAGGCCGGTCCGGACAACTACCCTCCGGTCTCCGACACGCAGCGCGCAGCGATCGACTCGCTCGTCGAAGGCGGCGGTCGCTTCCTGATCAGCGGCCACGATCTCGGCTGGGGTCTCGCGGACCCGGCATCTCCGTCCTACACCCCGGAGCGCGAGACGTGGTTCTCGACCGGACTCAAGGCCACGTATCTGAGCGATCCGCTCAACTGGACACTCGAGAACGGCATCGCGGCCGATCCGATCTCGGGTGCCTACACTGGCGGCCTCACCTACGTGTCGCTGCGTGACGGTGGCGCCGGCGATCACGTCGGCCTCGCGGCCGGCAGCGGCGGTACCGGTGCATTCACGTGGCGCAGCAACTTCGCGCCGCCCGACAACGACGCCATTCGCTGGGAGAGCACGCTGCCCAAGGGAGCCGCGGGCAACGCGTTCTGGGGTGGCGCGAACTCGCGTCTGGTCGGCATGTTCTACGAGTGGAGCCGCCTCGGCACCGCGGCGACGACGAACAACGCGTCGCGTACCGACGTGCTCGGCAAGTCGATCGAGTACCTGCTCGGTCGTTCGCGTCCGTCCGTCGTGATCAGCGCGCCGAACGGCGGCGAAGTGTTCACCGGCAGCAGCATCACGGTGAACTACACGGTCACGCCGGCCGGTGGCTTCTCGGTCGCGAACCGCACGCTCCACTACTCGCTGGACGCCGGCTCGAGCTGGATCCTGATCGACAACAACGTGCCGGGTGCGACGTCCTACAACTGGGACATCTCGGCGATTCCGAACTCGACGCGCGTGCTGCTGCGGCTCGCCGCGACCGATAACGGAACGCCTGGTCTCACCGGCCGTGATCAGTGCAACGCGGTGTTCACGATCAACCGTGCCGCCGGCGATGCGGCCGGACCGGTGGTGCTGGCGGGCTCGCCGAACGCCAACCCGGCACCGATGCTGATTCCGAATGCCGCCACGCTCTCGGCTTCGATCAGCGATCTCGAAACCGGCGGCGGAACCGTGGTCGCGGCCGAGTGGTCGGTCGGTGCGGCACCTGCCGCGGCCGGCAGCGGAACCGCGATGAGCGGTGCGTTCGGAACCACGCAGGTGGCGGTCACCGCCAGTGTGCCGACCAACTCGCTCTCGAGCGGGTTGAACACGTTGTGGGTGCGCGGCCAGGACGCCGCCGGCAACTGGGGTCCTGCCACGCCGCTCGAGGTCACGGTCAACGGGGACAGCCAGGTGGGAGTGCCTCCGACTCCTTCCATCAACTTCCTCGCGACCGGTCGTCCGAACCCGTTCGTCGACGTGACGACGCTGCGGTTCGGCCTGGCCAAGCCGGGCTTCGCCACGCTCGAACTGTTCGACACCCAGGGCCGTCGCGTGCGCACGCTCACGAACGGTTCGCTCGCCGCCGGCCAGCACTCGGCGACCTGGGACGGACGTGACGATCGCGGCTCCAAGCTCGGCGCCGGCGTCTACCTGGTGCGCTTGACGGTGCCGGGTGCGACGTTCCGTTCGCGGGTGGTGTCGCTCAAGTAGTTCGAATCGGTGACCGCTGCGCCACGAGCGCAACACGAGAGCTATGCGAGGGGGCGGGCCCCATGGGGCTCGCCCCCGTTCGTTTGGAGTCCCACGAGCAAGGTGGGGTATCAGGCGAGGAGGTTCGAATGCCCCGGCACATCGGAATCGTGGCCTGCTCCGCCGAGGGGGCGGCGCTCTGCTATCGGACGATCTGCGAGGAGGGCCCCCGGCACTTGGGCACTCACGCGCATCCCGAGGTCTCGATGCACACGCACTCGCTCGCGGACTACGTCGAGCGCATCGAGCGCGACGACTGGCGCGGAGTCAGCGAATTGATGCTGGCCTCCGCGAACAAGCTCGCGCAAATCGGTGCGGACTTCCTCATCGTTCCAGACAACACCATCCACCAGGCGTTGCCGCACATCCGTGCACGACTGCCACGCCCCTGCCTGCACATCGCCGAGGTGGTCGCAGCGCGCGCCGTCGAACGCGGATTTCACCGGCTCGGGCTGCTCGGCACGCGTTGGCTCGTCGAGAGCGACACCTATCCGGAAGCGCTCGCCGCACTCGGACTCGAATGTCTGCGGCCCGACATGGATGCACGCGAGCGCATCCATCGCCTCATCATGGACGAGCTGGTGGCCGGAGTGTTTACGGCCGAGGCGAGAGATTGCCTGCGGGAAGCGATCGCACGCCTGAAAGCGAACGGTGCCGATGCCGTCGTCCTCGGATGCACGGAGCTTCCCCTTGATCGTGAACGATGCGAACTCGCCGCTGCCGACGCTCGATTCGTCGCGCCTGCTGGCGCGGGCGGCGCTGCAC
>JABFRW010000134.1 GCA_013140805.1 Candidatus Eisenbacteria bacterium | reverse complement strand
CCGTTGACCAGCGTGCCGCCGCCCGCAGCGCATCGAAGTGCACCAGCGCCGCTTCGAGGCGCGCGAGCGGCTCGCGGGCCGCCAGCACCGCCGCTCGCAGATCGCGAAGAATGCGGCGCTCTTCCTCGAACGCCGCCGCGCGGAGCTCGAGCATGCGGTTGTTGTCCTCGCACATCTCGAGCGGTTCGACGAACAGCGACTGGCCGCTGGCCGAAACGTCGTGCACGATCGCGGTGCGACGCGAGAAGCCCGCCGCCGGCACCAGCGCGACGAAGCGATCACCGTGGCGCGTGACGTAGGCCGCGGCGCCGAAGCCGTTCGCGTAGCGGGCGAGCCGCGCTTCGAGGCGGCGCTCGGCGACTGCGAGTTCGGAGCGCAACCGCTTGAGATCGGGAGACGCGGAGTCACGCACCCGACCGTCGCCATCGAGCGAGTCGTTGAGGCGCCGCGCCAGACCTGGCGGCGGCACGATGCCGTCGGCGAGCGTCGCCAGCGCCGTATGGCGGGCGCGCTGCGAGGTGTCCTCCCAGCGCTCGCGCGTCGACTCACCGGCCTCGAGCCACTCCGCGATCTGCACCAGCGCCGGTCCGTCGAGTGCCGCGCGCTCGCCCCCTTCGAGCAGGAGCGCCAGCTCGCCGCGCGCGACGTGACACCACGGGCCGGGCTCGCTCTCGCGCGCGATGCTCTCCCGCAGGCGAGTGGTTTCGAGGGCACGCGCCTGCCGGTCCGCGATCGGCGAGGTGGCGCGCAGACGTCCGCGCGCCCCGTCGCATTCGGCGTGACGGGAGAGGGTCTCGAGGACCCGGTCGAACTCGAGCAACTTCAAGGTGCGATCGTCCAATCGTCCTCTCGCGCCGGCGGCCGAGCGGCCGCTGCGCGGATCCCGTCGCGGCTCAGGATCCCGAAACGTTCGTCGAACCGGCGCGCCGTTCGCGAACCCGCCGATCCGCCATCGCGAACTGGCGTCCCAGCCACTCGTGCCCCGGCAGGAAGCGAGATCCCGACGCGGTCACGCTCGCTACTTCGTGCAGCAGCCGCGGCGCCAGGCGCGCCGAGGCGACGCGATCCTCCGCGCGCGGAGCGGGGAACGCACGGATCGCGGCCAGCAACGCGAATGCGGCGATCGCCACTCCCATGACGACTCCGACCGGAACTCCGATGATCCGGTCGAACGTACTCCATGCGCTCTTGCGCGTGGTTTCTCCCAGCTTGCCGCCCCACCACTGGCACACGGCGAGCACCGCGAAGCCCGACAGCGAAGCGACGAGCCATCGCAGCAGCCAAAAAATCACAGCGGGTCGGGCACCGATCCAATGTGCCCCGACCCACTGTGCAACCCAACCCGTGACCCACACGCCGGCGAACAGTCCGATCAACGCGAAGAACTGCGTGACGAATCCCTGCAGCGCACCTCGCACCGCGAACGCCGCGACCAGGACGATCAGCGCCCAGTCGAGCCACGAGAATCCTGCGAACATTTGAATGTCCGTTTCAAATCTCCTGCGAACGGCGCGCCATGTTCTTGCGCTTGGCCGCGTTCATCTTGCGCTTACGTCGTTCGCTCGGCTTCTCGAAATGCTGATGGCGACGCAAGTCGGCGAGGACTCCGGCCTTCTCACACTTCTTTTTGAAACGACGCAGGGCACTCTCGAAGGACTCACCGTCCTTCACCCTGATACCGGGCAATAGGTTTCCCCCCCTCCGACATGACAGGATTTCGAAATCACTGGTCTGGAAAAGGTCTGGCACTGCGAATGGACGAGCCGCGGAAAGACGACACTCCGGAGACCCGTGGGTGCAAAACGCCGGATGCAGTCTATGGCCGCCCCCTGAAAGGCGTCAAGCCCGAGCCCCGAAATCACTTCCGAGGATCGATGCGAGTTCCGGCTCAGCTCGCTTCCGGCTCGACGGCGCGCACCAGGGCGGCCGCGACCATGGCCGCGGTCTCAGCTCTCAACCGGCTGCGCCCCAAGCTCATGGCCATAAATCCTCGCGCGAGAAGCGAACTCCGCTCGTCGGAGTCGAATCCGGGCGCCGGCCCGACCGCGACCACCACACCTGCGAGCGGCACGCCTGCCCCCAGCTCGGCGACTCGGCCTTCCGGATCCGCCAGCCATCGAGCCGCTCCCTCGGGAAGTGACGCGAGCGCGGACTCGAGCGAGCAGGGTGCGCTGACCGCGAGTCGGAACGCGCCTCGAGACTGTTCGAGCGCCGCACGCGTCAGCCGCTCCCAGCGGGCGAGTCTCGTGGGTGCAGCGCGCCAGCTGGCGCGGCTCGTATCGATCGGAATCAAACGAGTCACACCGAGCTCCGCAAGCTTCTCGACCAGCCAGTCGCCGCGATCGCCCTCGGGTGCGCCGCACCACACGACCAGCGGTCGTGGTGCCGCGCGCTGCTCGACCGATTCGACGCGCACCACGACTCCGGGCCGCAAAGACTCGACGATGGCGTGCGCGACTCCGCCGAGCCCGTCGGTCAGAACCAGCGCCTGCTCCTCGCGTGCGCGCCACACCCGAGCCACGTGATGCGAGGCCTCGGCATCGAGCGCCAGCGACTCTCCGCGCAGCGCGAGTGCCCGCACCCACAGCCAGGCGGGTGGCGCGTCAGCCCGCGAGCGCATCGCGCATGCGCTCGAACACCGACTTCGAGGGCTTCGGAGCGCGCAGGCTCTCGTGACGGCCGAGTTCCTCGAGCAGCTTCTTCTCGGCCGACCCGAGCCGGGTCGGAACCACCACGCGCAGTCGCACCAGCAGATCACCCTTTCCACCGCGCAACTCGGGGAG
This sequence comes from Candidatus Eisenbacteria bacterium, assembly GCA_013140805.1. Lineage (NCBI taxonomy): Bacteria > Candidatus Eiseniibacteriota > Candidatus Eiseniibacteriota bacterium. The sequence goes on along the minus strand of JABFRW010000134.1, from coordinate 13,749 downwards.
ACCCTTGCCACGCAACCGCAGCACGCGTTCGCTCGGGCTGCCGGCAGGCACCTCCGCGCTGGCGTCGTCGCCCTCGAGCAGCGGGACCGCGACCTTGCCGCCGAGCGTCAGCGTGACGAAGCTCACCGGCAGATCGAGGTGCAGATCGGCCCCGTGACGCTCGTAAAGGTCATGCTCTTTCTCTTCGATCAGGACGATCAGGTCGCCCGCCGGCCCGCTGCGGGGTCCGACGTCTCCGAGCCCTCGCAACGGGATGTAATTGCCCTGCGCGACCCCGGCCGGCACCTGAACGGCGACCGTCTCGGTCACGCTCGTGCGTCCGTCACCACTGCAGGTGCGGCAGCTCTCGCGAAACGTCACACCCTCACCGCGACAACGCCCGCAGGTCGAGATGTTTACGAACTGACCCAGGAACGACTGCTGCACGCGCCGCACCTGCCCGCGCCCCTGACAATCCGGGCACCGGGTCTCGCCCTCGCCGCCTCGACCCTCGCACTTCTCGCACGCGCGCAGATGCTTGACGCGCAGTTTCTTCTCGACGCCGGTCGCGATCTCCTCGAGCGTCAGCTTGAGTCGGACCTGCAGATCGTCACCGCGCGCCGGACCGCGCGCCCCCCCACCGGCCCCGAACAGATCGCCGAAGTCGCCGTTGCCGGCATCGCGCATGAACGCGCGCAGCGCATCGGCGAGATCGAAGCCGCTGAAGCCCCCTCCGGCTGTCGCGCCACCGCCGGTCGCGGCATGCCCGAAGCGATCGTACTGCGCGCGCTTCTGGGGATCGCGCAGCACCTCGTACGCCTCGGTCGCCTCTTTGAATCGAGCCTCGGCGGTCGCGTCACCCGGATTGCGATCGGGATGCGACTCGAACGCGAGCTTGCGATACGCCTTCTTGACGTCGTCTTCCGACGCTCCGCGCGCCACACCGAGCGACTCGTAGTAGTCCCGTTTCGCCATGTCAGCGCTCGCTGCCTGCCGGCTCGCGCGTCACCAGCACCCGCGCCGGACGCAACGCACGTTCGCCACGCCGATAACCGCGCAGCGCCACCTGAGCGACCATGCCGGGCGCGATCCCGGGCGGCGCATCGACTTCGAGGATCGCTTCGTGAAAACGCGGATCGAAGCGGGTTCCGGTCGGATCGACGCTCTCCACTCCCATCCGCACCAGATAGTCGCGAACCGTCTGGGTGACCAGTGCCACTCCTTGAGACCAGCCATCCGGTGCGGTGGCGGGATCGCGCGCTGCCTGCGCGCGCTCGAGATCGTCCAGCACCCGGATGATCTCGAGCAGTACGGCTTCCTCGCTGTCGCGCCGTACCTGTTCGAGTTCGCGCTGGGCGCGGCGTCGAAAGTTCTGCAGCTCGGCCTCGGCCCGCAGCCACCGATCGCGAAAGTCCTCGAGCGACTCGCCGGCCGGCGGAATCGCCGGCTCGACGGGTGCGGCCGTCGCGTCGTCGCGCGCCGTCGAGCCGTCGTCACCGGCGTCGGCGCCGGTCACGCGGGAAGCATCACGCTCAGGGTCGCTGCGGTCTTCGTCAGCTGCGGGATTCAATGCGGAATCTCCTTGCGCGGCGCAGGATGAACGGCGACAGGATCACGATCGAACGCGCGCGTGCGCGACGGCGCTCACAAATAGCCGGCGACTCGACTCCCCACCGCCTCGACCGCCGCGAGTGCGCGGGCGTAGTCCATCCGCAGCGGGCCCAGCACTCCGATCGCAACCGGATTGCTGCCGGCGAGCGGAAACGTCACGAGGCTGAGACCTGTGAGTGCGCGGTCCTCGTCGAGCGCGATGCGCACCGCCGCCTGCCCCGCCAGCGGGGTCACGAGCAGCCGGTCGAGCGGTGGCCCCTCCTCGACGATTCGCATGAGCGGGCCCAGTTCTCGCGCCGCCGACCATTCGGGTTCGGAAGCGATCCAGCCGGCTCCCGAGCTGTGAAAGCGTGCGAGTTCGGGCGCGCCGAGCCGCGCCCGCAGCGCCCGCGTCACGATGCGCATCGCCGAGTCGCGCACCAGCGCCGGAGATTCTTCGAGCCGCTCCCGCACTTCGCTGAGCGTGAGTCGCAGCAGCGATCCGCGCAACGTGCGTTCCACCTCTTCGAGCGCCGCATGGTCGAGCGGCGATTCGAACTCGAGCTGCAGCGTGCGGACCGTGCCACCACGCAGCCCGAACACCAGCATGCAGCGTTCGGGGTCGAGCGGCGCCAGCTCCAGCGATTCGACCCGTTCGCGCTCGAGCGGAGCCGAAGCCGCGAGACCGAGCTGCTGGGTGAGCGTTGCGAGCACCCGCGACGCCTCTTCGAGCAGCTGTTCGACGTCGCGCGCCGAACGTCGAAGTCGCTCGTCGATGCGGCGCAGCGCCTCGTCTCCGAGCGGCGCAGGCGTGACTTCGTGGCAGACGTAATGGGCGTAGCCGGCACTGCTGGGAACCCGCCCCGAGGAGGCGTGGACGCGGGCCAGGAGTCCGAGCTCCTCGAGCTCTGCGAGCGCCGAGCGGATCGCCGCGGACGAACCCCGCACGCCCTGCGCGGCGAGGCTGTCGGAGCCGACCGGACGGGTCGTGCGACCGTGCTGAGCAACGACCGCGACGAAGACCTCGCGCTGCCGCTGCGTCAGTTCGAGGTCGCCGCGACGGGCGCCACCGGGGATGACAGGCTGGGACATGGCGACGACGTTACGGAGCGCGCGCGAGCACTGTCAACCCGCGCGGCATCCGCGCGCGCCGCCACCCACGCGATCACGTCGTCGGCCACGAAGCGGTGGGGCGCCGCAATTCGCCACCCATCGGGCTGCCGCTCGAGTCGCCCCTCCCGCACCGCGGCCGCGAGCGCGGCACCGAATCGCGCCTCGAGGCGGCGCCACGCGCCCGGCTCGTGATCGCGACGCTGGAGCCCGCACGACAGTCGCAGCGCGAGCATCAGCGTCTCTTCGGTGCGCGAATCCTCGGTCTCCGGCTCGAGTGCGGCCGGCTCCTCGCCGCGCTCCAGCGCCTGTGCCCACGGCTCGAGTCCGTACGGATTCGCGTACCGGACGCCACGCCACAGTCCGTGCGCCGAGGGACCGAGCGCCAGGTAGTCGCGCCGCAGCCAGTACACCAGGTTGTGCCGCGCCGCACCTCCCGGACGACACGCGTTCGCGGTTTCGTAGAGCGAGTAGCCCCGATGCGCGGAGGCCGCCACGAAGTCCTCGAACAGATCGGCCTGCAGCTCCGGCTCCGGCAACGCGACGCGCCCCGACAGCGCATCGCGGCCGAGCGGCGTGTCTTCCTCGGCGATGAAGCAGTAGGCCGAAAGATGTTCGGGCTCGAGGGCGAGTGCCCGGTCGAGCGAGCGAGCGAAGGTCTCGCGGCGGTGTGCCGGGAAGCCGTACATCAGATCGAGCGACAGGCGGCGGAATCCAGCGGCGCGCGCAAGAGCGAACGCCTCGCCCGGGCGTTCCGGACCGTGCAGGCGGCCGAGGCCCTCGAGCTCGGCGGCGTCGAAGCTCTGGGCGCCCATCGAGAGTCGATTGATGCCGGCGGCCGCCCACGTCTCGAGCAGGCTCGGCCGCACGCTCTCCGGGTTCGCCTCGAGCGTCTGCTCGGCGTCGGGTGCGATTTCGAAGTGATCGCGCACGATGCTCCAGAACACTCGGAAGTGTCGCGACGAGAGGATCGAAGGCGTCCCGCCACCGACGAACACCGAAGAGAAGCGCACGCCGCGCGCCTGCGGTGCGCGCCACTGCGCTTCGAGCGCGAGTGCGGCGAGCCAGCGTTCGACCCGCGCCGATTCGACCGGGCCGCTCGAGAAATGGCAGAACGCGCATCGCACCGCGCAGAACGGCACGTGGAGGTAGAGCCCGACGCGCGCGGCGTCGCGCGCGGCCTCGAATCCTAGTGGATCAGGTGCAGCAGTCGATTCCATCTCGGCCACCCGGCGTCGGGGTCCCACGACCAGTACAGGAACATCGCACGCCCCTTCACCAGATCGAGGTCGAGCGTTCCCCAGTAGCGACTGTCGTTCGAGTTGTCGCGATTGTCGCCCATCATGAACAGGCGTCCCTTGGGCACGGTGACCGGGCCGAAGTTGTCGCGGAACTCGTAGCCCGCGGGGCGCGTGACGCTGTCGGTGTGAATCGCGTACGGCTCGTTCAGCGGGCGGCCGTTCACGAACACCTGCTTGTCACGCACCTCGAGCGTTTCGCCCCCGAGGGCGATCACGCGTTTGATGTAGTCCTTGCTCGGGTCCTGCGGAAACTGGAACACGATGATGTCGCCACGCCGCGGCGGGCGCAGACCCGGCAGCCGCACCTTCGTGAACGGGATCTTGGCGCCGTACTCGAACTTGTTCACGAACAGGAAGTCACCGACCAGCAGCGTGTTCAGCATCGATTCCGACGGGATGCGAAACGCCTGAATGACGAAGGTGCGCAACACCACCGTGAGCACCAGGGCCCACACGATGGCTTCGAAGTATTCCCGAACGACGGATCGTTTTCGGCTCATGGCTCTCCGGTTTCAGCGCTCGACCTTGAGGACGGCGAGGAACGCTTCCTGGGGAACTTCGACGGTCCCAACCTGCTTCATCCGCCGCTTTCCCTCTTTCTGTTTTTCGAGCAACTTGCGCTTACGCGTGATGTCACCGCCGTAACACTTGGCGATGACGTTCTTGCGCTGGGCGCCGATGGTTTCGCGCGCCACGATCTTGCCGCCGATCGCGGCCTGGATCGCGACCTGGAACATCTGCCGCGGGATCAACTCCTTGAGCTTCGAGCACAGCGCACTGCCGTAGGTATGGGCCTTGTCGCGATGCACGATCGCGGACAGGGCGTCGACCGGTTCGCCATTCAGCATCACGTCGAGCTTGACGACGGCGGCTTCCGCCCAGCCGTCGAACTCGTAGTCGAGCGAGGCATAGCCGCGCGAGATCGACTTCAGCCGATCGTAAAAGTCGAGCACGATCTCGGCCAGCGGCAGGCGGTAGTGCACTCGAATGCGTTTCTCCTCGAGGTGCACCATGTCGAGATACATGCCACGCCGGTCCTGGCACAGCTTCATGACATTGCCGAGGTAGTCGGTCGGAGTCACCACGTGGGCCGACACCATCGGCTCCTCGATGCTCTCGATACGCTGGACTGTCGGCATCAGACTCGGATTGTCGACCCGGATCACCTCGCCGTCGGTCAGCAGCACCTGGTACTCGACGCTCGGCGTGGTCGCGATGAGATCGATCTGGAACTCGCGACGCAGGCGTTCCTGGACGATCTCGAGATGCAGCAGGCCCAGAAAACCGCAGCGGAAGCCGAACCCGAGCGCCGCCGAACTCTCCTGCTCGTAGACCAGCGCCGCGTCGTTGAGCCGCAACTTGGACAGCGCCTCCTTCAGCTCCTCGTACTGTTCGGACTCGATCGGATAGAGCCCCGAGAACACCATCGACTTGGTCTCGCGGAATCCGGGCAGCGCCGCGAGCCCGGCGACACCGGCCGCGCCCAGGGTGTCGCCGACCCGCGCATCCGCCACCGTCTTGACGCCCGCGACCAGGTAGCCGACCTGGCCGGCGTGCAGCTCCGGCTCGGGTTCGAGCTTGAGTCGCAGCTTGCCGACTTCGGTGACCTCGTACTCCTTGCCGGTCGAGATGAACTGGACCCGATCGCCGGCCCGCACCATTCCGTCGACCAGACGGATCAGACAAACCACCCCGCGGTAGGAGTCGTACTTCGAGTCGAAGATCAGCGCGCGAAACGCCGCGGAGGGATCGCCGGTCGGCGGCGGAACGTCCGCGATCACCCGCTCGAGCAGCTCTTCGACGCCGATGCCGCTCTTCGCGCTGATGCGGCACACCTGCTCCGCGGCCACTCCGGTCACGTGCTCGACCTCGAGCGCGATGTCGTCGGGGCGCGCGGCCGGCAGATCGATCTTGTTGATCGCACCGACGATCGTGAGGTGCTGATCGCGCGCCAGGAAGTAGTTCGAGAGCGTCTGCGCTTCGATGCCCTGCGAGGCGTCGACCACCAGGATCGCGCCCTCGCACGCCGCCAGGCTGCGCGAGACCTCGTAGGTGAAATCGACGTGGCCCGGGGTGTCGATCAGATTCAACTCGTACCGCTGGCCGTCACGCGTGCGGTACTCCATCGCGATCGCGTGCGACTTGATCGTGATCCCCTTCTCGCGCTCCAGGTCCATGTCGTCGAGCACCTGCGCCTTCATCTGTTGCGGCGTCAGCGTGTGCGTGATCTCGAGCAGACGATCCGCCAGCGTGCTCTTGCCATGATCGATGTGCGCAATGATGCAGAAGTTTCGGATCATCGCGAGTCGCGGGTCGCTCACCAATTCCACCTCACACCCAGCCGGGCGCCGATCGAACCGCTGCCGCCCGCGTTCGCGGGGTCGCGATCGAACTGCACGCCGAAGTCTACGAAGTGCGCGTCGACGTAAGCGTCCAGCAGCGCGTACGCGACCACCGCCCCCAGCAGCCATCGGCGGCTGACGGACGCGTCGAATCGATCGTTGTATGCGGCGACGGCGGTTTCGTAGGCCACGGGATCCTGTGATCGTTGAGCCTCGTCGACCCGCTCGAGCAGGCCGCCGAGATCGCGCTCGTCGTCGACGAGACGCGCGATGAACCAACCTTCCACCCCCACCACGGCGAGGGCCTTGACGTAAGCGCGGTTGTGAATCTGACCCCAGCCCGGCAGGACCAGGGACCGCAGCATCACCCACCGCGGCTGATCGAATCGGGGCTTCTGCCGAACGTCGCTGATCGCGCGCAGGCGCGCGATCCGGATCGAGTCCGGGACCGTGCGGCCACGCGCTCGAACCTCCGACAGGTCGAGCTCGACCGCGGAGCTCGAATCGACTTGCGCGACGCTCGAGTCCCGTACGGCTGCGACCGATTCCGCCGCGGCATCCGCCCGTGATGCGTACTTCGCGGTGGTCGCGAGCGCCTCGCGAGCCTCGAACGCGACGTACGAGCCGCGCAGCATAGCGCATGTCGAAGCGCGCGCCGACTGCGGCGCGCCCGCCATCAGCAGCGCGAGCACGACGACGCTGAAACGGAGTGGCGGGAACGCGTGGGAATCGAACCCACCTCGGACGCGCGAAGCGCCCGACCGCAGGATTTGAAGTCCCCGGAGTCCACCAGGACCCATTCGTTCCCGCATTGCGTCTACTTCCCGACCTCGACCGGGTGCGGGCCCTTCCGCACCACCTCGCCGATCCACCGATGCCACACCCGCGCGCGGCGCAATCCGGCCTCGAGCCGCGCGGTACGCGCCGCGGGAATCGCGATCAGCAGCCCTCCCGAGGTCTGCGGATCATAGAGCGCCAGCTCGGTGCCCTCGTCGATGCCCCGCATCGAGACGAACGAGCGGTAGAACTCCCGATTGTCTCGGAGTCCTCCCGCGACCTCGCCGGCCAGCGCCAGGTCGATCACCTGCGGCAGGAACCAGTCGGCCCGCGGATCGAGCCGCACGGTCACACCGCTCGCGCGCGCCAGCTGCGAACCGTGCCCCATCAGCCCGAAACCGGTCACATCGGTGGCGGCGCGCGCCCCGGCTGCGACCGCGGCGCGCGACGCCTCTCGATTCAGCGTGGTCATCTGTCGAATCATGCGACGTTCGAGCACCGGGTCGAGCTTGCCGTGCTTGAGCGCCGTCGCCAGCACGCCGGTGCCGAGCGGCTTGGTCAGCACCAGCCGATCGCCGGGCCGCGCACCGGCATTGGTGAGCACGCGCTTCGGATCGACGATGCCGGTCACGCTGTAACCGAACTTGAGCTCTGCGTCCTTCACCGAGTGGCCGCCGATCACGCTCACGCCGGCGCGATCCATGACGCGCTGGCCGCCACGCATCACCTCGCGCAGCACCTCGGGCGCGAGCGTGCCGTCGGGAAACGCGACGATGCCGAGTGCGGTGAGCGGCGTACCGCCCATCGCATAGACGTCGGACAGCGCATTGGTCGCGGCGATGCGGCCGAAGTCGAACGGATCGTTCACGACCGGCGTGAAGAAGTCGACGGTCTGCACCAGGGCGCGACCGCGATCGAGGCGAAAGACGCCCGCGTCGTCGTAGGTGTTCTGGTCGACCATCACGCGCGGATCACGCCGCGAAGGGCTGAGTCCGTGAAGCGCCTTGCGCAGATCGCCGGGGCCGAGCTTCGAGGCACAGCCAGCGCACGCGACCGCCGCGGTCAGTCGCACGTCGAGGCGGCCGCGGCGGACCGCCGGCCCGCGCGCGACGCGGGCGCGGGTCGGCTCAGCCACGCGGTCCGATCGCGACGACTTCGATCTCGACCCGCGCGTTCTTCGGCAGGCCCAGCGCAGCGATCGTGGTGCGCGCCGGCGGCACGCCCTGAAAATAGCGCGCGTAGATCCCGTTCATCGCCTGGAAGTCGGCCATGTCGACGAGGAAAACCGAGGTCTTCACCACGTTCGCGAGCGTCAGCCCGGCGCCTGCGAGCACTGCGGTCAGGTTGAGCAGCGCCCGCTCGGTCTGCGCCTCGACGCCTCCCGGCACCAGTTCCATGGTGGACGGGTCGAGCCCCACCTGACCGGCCGACCACAGCATGCGACGGTCACCCAGGTCGACGAACTGCGCCTGGCTGTAGGGTCCGATCGCGGACGGTGCGTCGGAAACCTGGACGGGCTGTTGAAGGCTCATGTCGGTTACTCCACCGTGACGCTTTTCGCGAGATTGCGAGGTTGATCGACGTCGCAGCCGCGCAGCACCGCGACATGGTAGGCGAGCAGCTGAAGCGGAATCACCGACAGCAGCGGCTGCAGGCTGGTGAGCGTGTGCGGAACCGTCAACACGTGATCGGCGTGCTCCTGCACTGCGGTGTCGCCCTCGGTCGCGATCGCGATGATGCGTCCCTTGCGGGCCCGCACCTCCATCATGTTGTTCATGACCTTGTCGTACGCGGTGTCGCGCGTGCAGATGAACACCACCGGCATGTTCTCGTCGATCAGCGCGATCGGACCGTGCTTCATCTCGGCCGCCGGATAGCCCTCGGCGTGGATGTAGGAGATCTCCTTGAGCTTGAGCGCACCCTCGAGCGCGACCGGAAAGTTGAAACCGCGCCCCAGGTAGATGAAGTTGCCGTGACGCGCGTACTGCTGCGCGATGTGCTTGACCTCGTCGCTGCGCGACAGAATCGATTCGATCTTGGCCGGGATCGCGTCGAGCGCCTCGGCGAGCGCGAGCCCCGATTCGAGCGACATCTGACGCTGACGGCCGAGTGCGAGCGTCAGCAGCGTCAGCACCGTGACCTGGCTCGTGAACGCCTTGGTCGAGGCCACGCCGATCTCGGGTCCGGCGTGGATGTAGACACCGCCGTCCGATTCGCGCGCGATCGTCGAGCCCACCACATTCACGATCCCGAGTGCTCGCGCGCCACGACGTCGCGCCTCGCGCATCGCGGCGAGCGTGTCGAGCGTTTCACCCGACTGGGAGATCACCAGCACCAGCGTGCCGTCATCGACGATCGGGTTGCGATAGCGGAATTCGGACGCGTACTCGACCTCGGCCGGGATGCGGGCGTGCTCCTCGAGCAGGTACTCGCCGATCAGGCCCGCGTGCCACGAAGTGCCGCACGCGAGAATGATGATGCGCTTGATCTCGCGCATCTCCTCGGGGGTCATGTTGAGGCCGCCGAGTCGCGCCAGTCCTTCCTCGACCTGCAGGCGGCCGCGCATCGAGTTCCGCACCGATTCCGGCTGCTCGAAGATCTCCTTGAGCATGAAGTGGTCGTAGCCGCCCTTTTCGATCTGGGCGAGATCCCATTCGACTTCGTGTACCGGCTTGTCGATGCGCTCGTGACGGATCGTCGAGGTGTGGAAGCCGTCGGGCGTGAGGACGGCCATCTCGCCGTCGTCCAGGTAAACGACCTGACGCGTGTGTCCGACGATCGGCGCAACGTCCGAGGCGAGGAAGTACTCGCCGTCGGCCACGCCGACCACCAGCGGGCTTCCGTTGCGGGCCCCGACCACCACCCCGGGCTCGTCGGCGCTCACCACCGCGATGCCGTAGGTGCCTTCGACGTCGCGGAGCGCAGCGCCGACCGCCTGCTCGAGCTTGAGACCCTTGCGCGAGTGCTTGTCGACCAGATGCACCAGCACTTCGGTGTCGGTGTCGGTCGTGAAGCCGTAGCCCTCGGACTTGAGTGCCGCCTTGAGCACCGCGAAGTTTTCGATGATGCCGTTGTGAACCAGCGCGATGCGGCCATTCGAACTGGTGTGCGGATGCGCGTTGATGTCGTTCGGGGCGCCGTGCGTCGCCCAGCGCGTGTGCGCGATCCCCGAGCGCGACGGGCTCGGCGTGGAACCCAGTCGAGCCTCGAGCGCTCGCACCTTGCCCGCCGACTTCGTGACCTGAAGCCCGCCTTCGACCTGCAGCGCCACACCCGCCGAGTCGTAGCCGCGGTACTCGAGGCGCTTGAGCCCCTCGATCAGGATCGGGAGACAGTGCTTGTGGCCGACGTAGCCGACGATGCCGCACATGGGAAGTGAACCCTCCGTCCGGCGCTCGCCTCAGGCGTTCGGGGAGATCGCGCCGCGGGCGTGAGCCACGAGCCGCCGGGTCTCTTCTTCTGTCGGAGACTCGGCGATGATACGAACGACGGGTTCGGTGCCCGATGACCGCACGTGAACCCACGTTTCCGCGCGAGCGAAACGCAAACCATCCTCGCGATTCACCTCGTAGCCGTCGAACGCGCGTAGCAGCCGTTCCGCGGCGGACTCCCACGGTTCGGCCCCGCGCTCGACCTTCTCCTTCACCATCACGAACCGCGGCAGCGCGTCCGCGAGCGACCGCAGCGTCGCGCCGTTCGCGGTCATCGCCTGCGCCACCAGTGCGATCGCCACCAGGCCGTCGCGACCGTGATGCGCCGCCGGCAGGATCATCCCGCCATTGCCCTCGCCACCGGCGACCGCGCCGACCGCGTGCATCGCCGACACCACGTGGGCCTCGCCGACCAGCGTGCGGTGCAGAGCCACCCCCGCACGCGCGCAAACCGCGTCGAGCATACGAGAGGTCGATAGGTTTGTCACCACCGGCCCGCGCCGCTTCGCGAGCACGATCGTGGTGCCGAGCGCGACCGTGTATTCCTCGCCGAGCGGGCGTCCACCGGCATCGACGAACGCGGCACGATCCGCATCCGGATCGAGCGCCACGCCGAAGTCGGCGCGCTCGACGCGCACGCGATCGCACAGGCGACCGAGGTGTTCGGCGAGCGGCTCGAGCTCGCGCGTGAAGCGGCCATCCGGCACGCAGTCCAGTTCGACCACATCGGCGCCGAGGTCGCGCAGCAGCCGCGGTGCCGCGATTCCGCCCACGCTCGCGCACCCGTCGACGACCACCTTGAGTCTGCGGGCGCGAATCGCGGGCACCTCGACCACGTCGAGGCCGAGCACCCGTTCGACGTGCCAGTCGAGCGCATCGGACTCGACGCGTTCGGTTCCGAGTCGATCGAAGCGCACCCAGGCGTCGGTGCCGGACTCGTAGCGCGCACGCACCGCCTGGCCGGTCGGCGAGTCCAGGAACTCTCCGCGCGCGGACAGGAACTTGAGCGCATTCCAGGGCGCCGGATTGTGACTCGCCGTCAGGATGATGCCGCCCGCGGCCTGCAATCGCTCGACCGCGAGCTGAGTGGTCGGCGTGGTCGCGAGACCCAGGTCCACCACGTCGCGTCCCGCCGCCATCGCACCCGCGGCGACGGCGCGATGCACCATCGGGCCCGAGACGCGCGCATCGCGTCCGATCACGATCGGACCGGGTCCGAGTCCGGCCACGAACGCGGCCGCGAATCGCGACAGCACCGGTGGCGTGAGCGTCGCTCCGATGATGCCGCGAACTCCCGCGACGCTGATCATGAGGGGTGCGGCGTTCATGACTCCTCTCGCTCGACGCGGGGGTTCAACGGCGCGGGCCGGCGGCACTCGCGCACTCGCGCGTTCGCCGCCGGCCCGGCCGCTCGCAGACCCACCGTCGTGGCATCCAGATTTGAAGTGGAGCTGGTGACCGGATTTGAACCGGTGACCCCTTCATTACGAGTGAAGTGCTCTACCAACTGAGCTACACCAGCCCCGAACCAAAGAAAGATGGTGCGACCCCCCAGAATCGAACTGGGGACACCGCGATTTTCAGTCGCGTGCTCTACCAACTGAGCTAGGGTCGCACCGAACTGGGGGCCCGGACCGGGTCCGGGGACACGAACCCGAGTGTTTATCACGCATGCGAAGCGAGCGTCAATCCGGTGTGATGGCGCAGCTTGCGATGTGGCGCCCCGGGCGACGCCGCTTACGCGGCCGGGTGACGCGTTCGCCGGTCCGGATGCCCGGCGCGCCGATCCAGCGCCTGCTGACGCCGCTCCTCGTTTCCGAGGATCGGGAACGTCAGCGCGAACACGCAGCCCCACTCGCCGTCGGTTCGCACCCGGATCTCGCCGCCATGCTCGGCCACCACCTGTTCGGCCACCGCGAGCGCGACGCCGCCGGCCCCCCGTTCGATCCCGAACGGCACGAACAGCTGTTCCATCAGGTCGCCGGGCGGACGCGGTCCGTCGTGCGCGATCTCGAGCACGACGTGGCGCCCAACCGGGCGCGACTCGACTCGAACGCGCCCCCCTGGCGCCACCGACTCGAGCACGTGGTCGATCACGTTTTCGAGCACGCGACGCACCCGCGCGCCATCGAGCAGCAGACGCGGAATCTCGGGGTGCAGTCGTTTGAGCAGCCTCACTCGGCGCCGCACCATCACCTCTGAAGAGCGCTGCACCGCCTCCTGGGCGAGCGCGTTGAGATCCAGCATGCGCAACCCACCGGGCCGCATCTCGGACCATCGCTCCTGTTCCTCGAGCGTGCGCTCGATGCGGTCCGCTTCGCGAATCACGACGTCGAGGTAGTCGCGATTCGGATCGTCCTCGGCCAGACTGCGCTGCACGCGGCGCGAGAAAGCGGCGATCGATGCAAGCGGATTGCGTGACTGCGCCGCCGAACGCAGCGCGAGCTCACCGATTCGGGCGGTTCGCTCGGCCAGTGCCACGCGCCGCTCGAGTTCGGCCTCGCGCCGCTCGAGCTGGCGATGCGCGTCGTCGCGACGCGCCTGGTCGAGCAGCATGCCGAGTCGCAGCGCGGCCGCGTTCGCGAACGCGCGATCCTCGGCTTCGAAACCGGCGGTGTCGTTCGGGTGCAACGTGATGCGCTCGAACAGCGCCACGACTCCGAGTGCGGTGTCGCGTGCGCGCACCGGGACCAGCAGCGCACGTTCGAATCCGCTCGCGGGCCCCACGCCCACTTCGAGCGCGACGCTGCCGGCGAGGCATGCGAGCGCCGCCTCGGCGAGCTGTCGCGCAACGCGTTCACGGGCTCCGACCGGACCGGCCGCGGCATCGAGACGCAACTCGCCGTCGAGCACGCGCCACACCAGCGCACCGCGCGCGCCGAGCCCCGAGGCGGACACACGCGCCGCGACCTGCAGCACTTCCGCAAGATTGAGCGAGCTGATCGCGCAGCGTTCGAGTTCGCGCAGCAGTGCCGCGCGCTCGACCGCACGCCGACTGGCGTCGAAGCGCGCCTGAGATTCGAGCGCCGCATCCGCGACTTCGCGAAACGCTTCGAGCCGTTCGTCCGCGGGCGCCTGCTCGCCGGCCTCCCCGATCAGCATGCCGATCAGTCGACTGGCGCGCCGCAGCGGGATCGCCACCACACGACGCGCCGCAGCCCACGGAACCGTCGCGTCCGGCCGCGGCGCGCCGCACACCGAGCGCCCCGCGCCCCAGGC
>JABFRW010000133.1 GCA_013140805.1 Candidatus Eisenbacteria bacterium | reverse complement strand
TCGGATTGTTGAGGTCCGGGAACAGCGTGAGCTCGCCCGCCTTCACGAGCTTGTCGAGCAGGATCTGCTGCGCCGAGGCCTGCGGCCGAGATTCCGTCCAGCGGACGGGGTGGTCGATTGCTCAAGGAGGACGTCGAGCGCTATCTGGTTGCGAGGGGCTCCAGTCCTTCCACGGCCCCCGCGTACGGCGGGGCGGGCGCAGCCCGTGCGCCGGCGACTTCGAGTACCCCCACGACCGGCCCGCCCACGCCATTCGTTCCGGGTCGCGCAAGTGCATCCGGGCTCGCCGCCACTTCGATCACTCCGGCGCTTCGTCCGGCCGCGACACCGGAGGCAGCGTGGCGACCGGACGAGCACGAGCGCCCGGTTCCGATGAGCCGCATTCGTCAGCGCATCGCTTCACGGCTGGTCGAGGCGCAACACACCGCGGCGATCCTCACGACCTTCAACGAAGTCGACATGAGCGCAGTGATGGACCTGCGCGCACGCTACAAGGAGAGCTTCGAGAAGCGGCACGGCGTCAAGCTCTCGTTCATGAGCTTCTTCACCCGCGGCTGCGTGCTCGCGCTGCAACAGATTCCCGAGTTGAACGCCGAGATCCGTGGCACCGACATCGTCTACCGGCGCAGCACCCACGTGGGAATCGCGGTCGGAACCGGTCGCGGGCTGGTGGTTCCGGTGATCCGCGACGCCGACGCGCGCACTTTCGCAGAGCTCGAGGGCGAGATCGCGCGGCTCGCGCAGCTCGCGCGCGACAACCGCCTCACGCCTCAGGACCTGAGCGGCGGCACCTTCACGATTTCGAATGGCGGTGTCTACGGCAGCCTGCTTTCGACACCGATCCTGAATCCACCGCAGAGCGGCATCCTCGGCATGCACAAGATCGAGAAGCGCCCGATCGTCGTCGACGATCAGGTCGCCATCCGACCCATGATGTACCTGGCGCTGTCCTACGATCACCGAATCGTCGACGGGGAGCAGGCCGTCACGTTCCTGGTCGGTGTGAAGGAACGGCTCGAGGATCCGGAACGCATGCTGCTCGACATGTGAGTTCGTGCCCGCATCGTTTGACTTCACCGGCGCGCCCCGACAATCTCCGCGCCCGCTCCTCGCGAGTCCCGCCCCGGGACGCGCGGCGTCGTGCGCCTCTCCGAACCGGGAATTCCACTCATGAGTGACAGCTCGTTCGATCTGGTCGTCATCGGCTCGGGCCCCGGTGGTTACGTCGCCGCGATCCGCGCCGCGCAGCTCGGCCTGAAGACCGCCTGCATCGAGAAGTACCCGGCACCCGGCGGGACGTGCCTCAACGTGGGCTGCATTCCGAGCAAAGCGCTGCTCGACTCGAGCGAGCACTACTCCAGTGCGAAGCACGCGTTCGCCGCGCATGGAATCCAGGCGCAGGTCACGCTCGATCTGCCGACGATGCTGAAGCGCAAGGACACCGTGGTGCAGGAATTGACGCGCGGGGTGGACGGGCTGTTCAAGAAGAACAAGGTGACGCGCTTCGAGGGGGTCGGCCGCATCGTCTCGCAAGGCGAGGTCGAGGTGACGGGAACCACGGGCGCACAGCGAATCAAAGCGCAGCGCATCCTGATCGCGACCGGCAGCAAGCCGATCGCGCTGCCGGGGATCGCGTACGACGATCGCCGCATCGTGCATTCGACGCACGCGCTGTCGCTTCCGGAGGTGCCGAAGAAGCTGATCGTGGTCGGCGCGGGTGCGATCGGGCTCGAGCTGGGTTCGGTGTGGATGCGGCTCGGCTCCGAGGTCACGGTGCTCGAGTTCATGGACCGTGCGGTCGCCGGCATGGACAAGAAGAGCGGGTTGCTGCTTCAGCGAGCGCTCGAGAAGCAGGGCATGAAGTTCCGGTTCAAGACCTCGGCCAAGTCCGCGAAGGTCGAAAAGAACCAGGTGCGGGTCGCGATCGCGTCCGGTGACCAGACCAGCGAGGAGACGTGCGACGTTCTGCTGGTCGCCGTCGGCCGTCGCCCCTACACCGATGGCCTGGGTGCGAAGGAAGCCGGCATCCGGATGGACGAGAAGGGGCGGATCGTCGTGGACGATCACTACCGCACCAGCGTCGCCGGAATCTGGGCGATCGGCGACTGCACGCCGGGCCCGATGCTCGCGCACAAGGCCGAGGAAGAGGGCATCGCGGCGGTCGAGAACATGGCCGGGCAGTCCGGGCACGTGGCCTATCACTGCATTCCGAACGTCGTCTACACGTGGCCGGAGCTGGCGAGTGTCGGCGTGACCGAAGAAGAGGCGGCGGAACGCGGGCTGGCGGTGAACATCGGGGCGTTCCCGTTCATCGCCAACGGTCGCGCCAAGGCGATGGGCGAGAAAGACGGGCAGGTCAAGATCCTCGCCGACGCCAAAACCGACCGGATCGTGGGAGCGCACATCATGGGTCCGCGCGCCAGCGACCTGATCGCCGAGCTCGCGTTCGCGATGGAGATGGGTGCCTCCGCCGAGGACGTCGCGCGTTCGGTGCACGCCCATCCGACGCTTCCCGAGGCGGTCAAGGAGGCGGCCCTCGCGGTCGCCAGGCGGGCGATTCACATCTGAGCGGATGAGCCCCGCAGGCGTCGCCGACTCGTCGCGCGAACGCCTCCCGATGCAGGAGTCGGCTCCGGCGGCATTCTGCAACGCCCGAGCCCCTGGAATCGCGGCCGCTCCGCGGAAATCCTGCTCATTGCCCTTGCGAGAGCGGGGATCCGCTGTGATACGATTTTTCGCGACCCAGAGAGCTGCGAGGCTCTCGAGCCCGTTCGGCGGACCGGCCAGACGGATCTTCTCCCACCATCCTGCCAGGTAGTTCCTTAGCGATTCGAGGAGATCTTCATGCGATTTCGTCCGCACCCCGCGGCGAGCTGTGCGTTGTTCGCGATCTTTATCGCTCCCGCGGCGTTTGCCGCCTCTCCGGTGACGGTCGTGTTCGGAACCTCCTGGGACCCTCCGGCCAGCTCACTCCAGAACATCGTCGACGCACGCTACGGGGCCGGGAACATCAACGTTCAGACCGACTACCTCGGCCACCACGCGGGGGATCCTGACCCGTGGTTCTGGGTCGACGGTCAGGTCTCGGCGCTCCTGATTCGCGAAGTCGCGGGCAACGCCTACCGCAACCTGCTCGGCTGGTACGAGGAACCGCAGACGCTCGCACCGCCCGTCATCGACGGCGTCAACGACGGAGTGGTGTTCGACGGGCCGGCGAACGACGGCTCGACGCGCTTCATCCTCTTCGATCACCCGACGCGATTCGGCTTCTACATGAACCCGAACGGTCCCTACTCATCCGGAAACGCGCCCGAGCCGGAGCTGTTCTACTCGAACCGCTACTACAACGACCGCGGTCCGAACGGCAGCGCCGCTCTGCACACCCCGCTCGACGGTGACGTGCAGGCGCTGGTGTTCGACGTCTCGGCGTGGACGCGCCCGAACACGTGGCTGGTGTGCTTCGAGGACATCGACAGCGGTCCGAATCCGACCCCGTGTTGCGACGGCACCGACAACGACTTCAACGACATGGTGTTCGAAGTCGTAGCGCTCGGCGCCACTCCGACGCTGCAGGCGAGCTTCGGTCAACTGAAGGCGCGCTATCGCTGATCGCGTTCTCCCCCCAGACGCGACCACGGGCCCGGACGAGCGAGCGCTCGTCCGGGCTTCGTTCGTTTGACCGTCGCGCGCGCGGTTCGGCATGCTGCGGCCATGGCATCACTCGAGTTGGGACCCTGGCGTGCGCACACGCTGGAGACGGGAACGCTGCGTCTCGACGGCGGATCGATGTTCGGTTCGGTGCCGAAGCCACTGTGGAGCCGCGCGCACCCGGCCGACGAGCGCAATCGCATCCAGCTCTCGATGCGATGCCTGCTGCTCGAGGGACACGGTCGTCGGGTGCTGGTCGACACCGGGCTCGGTGACAAGTTCAGCCCCAAGCTCGCCGAGATCTACGCGGTCGAGAACGAAAGCGGGACGCTCGAGCGCTCGCTGGCCGCGCTCTCGCTCGGAGTCGAGGACATCACGGACGTGATCCTCACGCATCTGCACTTCGATCACGCCGGCGGCGCCACGCGTGCGGCGGGAGGCACCGTGGTTCCGCGACTTCCCCGCGCGCTCTACTACGCGCAACGTCGCAACCTCGAGAACGCCCGGCACCCGAACCCGCGCGAACGCGCCAGCTACATGGAGGAGAACTTCGAACCGCTCGAGCGCGCCGGCGTGCTGCGCCTGTGGGACGGTCCCGGGGAGCCGTGGCCGGGCCTCGAGCTGTTCACCGCCGACGGTCACACGCGCGGTCAGCAGCTGGTGCGCGTGCACGGCGGGGGAGTGACGCTCTACTTCGTGGCCGACCTGATTCCGACCCGCAGCCACGTGCGGGTGCCATTCGTGATGGGCTACGACGTCGCGGCGATCGAGACCATGCAGGAGAAGCGCGATGTGCTCGAACGCGCGAGTCGCGAGCGCGCATGGATTTGTCTCGAGCACGACCCGGAGTTCGCACTCGCACGGCCCGAGGCCCAGGCCGACGACTTCGGCTGGGCCGAGCACGTCGCCGCCATTCCGCTCACCGCTTCCACCGGTTCCTGACGCGCGATTCCGCATCGCGCGGCGTTCGACCCTTCGCCCGGAGATCCGATGTTCCATTCGCTGTTCGCGTCCTGGATGCAGCTCACCCGCGACTGGGGTTACGGCGGCGTCTTCCTTATGATGGCGATCGAGTCGACGGTGTTTCCGTTGCCGAGCGAGATCGTGGTGCCACCGGCAGCCTACTGGGCGCGGCAGGGGCACTTCAGCTTCTGGGGCATCGTGCTCGCCTCGACGCTCGGATCGTGGGCGGGTTCCGCAGTCTCCTACTGGGTCGCGCGCCGGCTCGGGCGGCCGTTGATCCTGCGCTACGGTCGCTACGTGTTCGTGCCCGAATCGAAGTGGCTGATGGCCGAGCAGTGGATTCGTCGCTATTCGGCGGCCGGCGTGTTCTTCGCGCGACTGCTGCCGGTGGTTCGTCACCTGGTGTCGCTGCCGGCCGGAGCGGCCCGGTTGCCGTTCGCGACCTTCTCGATCATGACGCTGCTCGGCTCGGCGGTTTGGAGCACCGTGCTGGCGTGGTTCGGCGCACAGGTGCTCGGAGATCAGCCGCGGCTGCTCGAGGATCCCGACGCGCTCGTGCACGTGCTCAAGGACAAGCTGTTGTGGTTCGTCGCGGCGGCCGCGGTGCTGTTCGGGCTCTATGTCGCGGTCGATCTGATCGGACGCAAGCTGAAGCGTGAAGCCGCGGGTGAGGCTGAACTGCCCTGATCGGGCGCGCGTCAGCGCAGCGCGCCGAGCCGCTCGATCAGCCATCCGATTCCCGCCAGCGTCACACCGATCGAGCCGACGATCAGAATGACGCGCGCCGCGCGCGGATTTGCGCGACGCGCCAGCATGAGCAGCGGGGCGGCGACCGAGACGATGCACGCCTGACCGACTTCGACCCCGAGATTGAAACCCAGCAGCGACGTGCCGAGCGCCTGCGCCGGAAGACCGAAGTCGCGCAGCACGCTCGCGAAGCCGAAGCCGTGAATGAGGCCGAACGCGAACGCGGTCAGGTGGCGCGGGTCGCGCCCTGCGTTAGCCGATGAATCCTCGAGTCGAGGGTCACGCCGCCAGCCGCGCCACAGATTCGAGAGGCCGACTGCCACGATGCTGAGCGCGATCGCCGGCTCGACGATCGCGCCGGGCGGATTCACGATGCCGAAGGTGGCGAGGGCCAGCGTCACGCTGTGGGCGAGCGTGAAGGCGGTCACGATGCCGAACAACCGCCTCAGTCCGCCGCCCGGGAGCAGCAATGCGATCACGAACAGAATGTGATCGGGGCCGATGAAGATGTGGTGGATGCCGGCCGGCACGAAGGTTCGCAGGACCGCCAGGATGCCGCGAGCGCCGGTCGCGTACAGCTCGGCGTGCGAGCGCCGGGCGGTGAGGATGTCCTGCAACACCACCGCCTCGCCCGCGCGGACCGTGACGAACAGTTCGTGTTCGGGGTCGTACGGAAACGGAAGTGCTCGCAGTGTCGCGGCCCCTGCGGTCGAAGCGATCGGCGCACCGACTTCGAACGCGAGCCCGCTGCGATCGGCGTCGACGCGTACCGCGCCGAACGTGAACTCGTGAGTCGCCCCGTTCGTCTCGAGCGAGAATCGAGGCGCGAGGCGCACCACCAGCGAATCGCGCAGCCGCTGCGCGACGCCCGGCTCGAGCAGCGAGTCGGGCGGACTGATTCCCAGCTCGTGCGCGAGATCGAAGACGTGCGCCGTGTAGCGACCCGAGACGCCCGCGCTCGATCGCTCGAGATCGAGGTAGCTGTACGGGGCCTCGTGCGCCGCCGCGGTGCTGGCGCTGAAGACGATCAGGGTGAGCGCCGCGAGAGTCGCCGCTGACTTCATGGGGCGGTGCGCGCGAACGTGAGTGACGCCCACCAGCTCTCCCAGTCGGCGAGACCGCGGTCGGAACACGGCGTCATGTGCACGCCCGAGATCAGCCACTCGCCCGAGCCCTTGATCGGCAGCCGGGCGCGACCTGAGCGGTCGGTTCGCACCGCGACCACCGGCCCGACCGAGTCGCGCGTTGCTGCATCACGCGGCGACGCGGCCGCGGCCAGTTCGGTGCGCCACGCGCGCACCAGGACGTCGGCGACCGGGCGGCCGCGAAACAGAAGTCGAACCGCGAGCGGCCCGTCGGGCGTCGGATCCGTCTCGGGAATGATCTCGAAGGTCAGCCCGAGCGGCCGAGTCGCACGCGCGGGGTCGGTTCCGGCGACCCAGGTCTTGGGACAGCGAGCGTAGCGCTCGCGGCCTGCGCCGGCACGCGCGCCGAGGCGCGCCCGTGTACGGCGGGCCGCCTCGAGCCCTTCAGTCTCGAGGTAGGCGTCGAACGGACGTGGCTCCAGCACCACCGAGGCGAAGTCTGACTCGTAGCCGATCGAGGCGCCGCCCGGGTCTCCGACCACCCAGCGCACGAACGCGAGGTCGCCGTGGGCGGCGACCTGCTTGAGATCGCGCTCGCGCTCGTTCCGCATCACGAGCCGATGCGCGCGCGGAGCTGCGTAGGGCTTGCGCTCGCCACGAAAGCCGGTGCCGACCCACGCCTGGACCGCGAGCGTTTCGCCGATCGCGGCGCGATAGCGACTCGGCGCCAGCCAGAACTCGTGCGCATGCGCCGTCGAGACCGCGAGCCAGGGACCGACCATCGCGGCGAGCAGGAGCGCCGCAATCGCCGACGATGCGCGAGCTGGATTGGCGAGCGGCATAGGACCTCGTGACTCGGGACACGGATTCGAGTGCGATCGACCGGCGCGCACTCTACGCGAGATCGGGGGGGGCCGGATGTGCACCGAGCGGCGCCGAACTCGAATTCGCCTTCAGGTCCGCCGGCCGGCGCGCGAGCAGTCGTGCGAGGACCGGTCCGCCGGGCGGGTCCGTCTCTTCGTAGTGCAGTACCTCGAGCGTTCCGAACGCGCGCTGCAGTTCGCCAGGAGCCAGCAGGAAACGCGCGTGGGTCGGACGACCGTAGCGCGACTGCCCTTCGAGAAACGTCTCGTACACCAGATGGCCGCCCGGACGCAGCGCTGCCTCGAGCCGCGGAAACAGCGGCCGATGCAGGAATCGAAACACCGTCACGACGTCGAACTCGGAGGCCGGGAGCCGTACGCTGCGGCGCTCCAGATCGACGCGCCGAGTCGTCACCGCCACCCCCGCGCTCGCCGCGAGCCGCCGCGCGCGGCTCAGAGCACCCTCGTCGTGATCCCACGCCTCGACCTCGAAGCCATGCAGCGCCAGCGTCGCGGCTTCGCGACCCGTGCCGGCCGCCAGATCGAGCGCCCGACCGCGTCCGAGTCGGGGGAGTATCGCTTCGAGAAACGGCGAAGGGCGCCACAGCCGCTGCGCGGGGCCGAGATCGATCGCGAGGTGGGAAGGGTCCGAGACTGCGCCATCGAGCCATGCGAGTCGCGCATAGCCGAACTGGGCGAGCTGTTCGGCGGCCGCGCGGGCGATCGCGGCGGAGTCGGCGACGATCAGCAGCTCGCAGTGGCGCGCCGGAAGTTCACCGCGGCGCTCGGCGAGTTCCGCGGCCGGGACGTGCCCGCAGCCCGGCAGATGTCCGCGCGCGAAGGCGTCGGCTTCGCGAACATCCAGGATCGCCGCGCCCGCGGGCCACGCGGCGAGGCCGTGGGATGCGAGTGCCTGCGGGGGCGTGACCGCCCCGGAGTCGGAATCGCCAGCGGCAGAAGGGTGCATGCGGACCGCGACGCTCGCGCACGCGGTGCGGGGCGTCAAGCGCGTTGACCGCGCGCCGAAACCCCTCGCATACTCGGCCCCGTGTTCAAATTCACGGTCCTGCTCGTGCTGCTTTTGGTGGTGGCCGGCCCCGCCACGCCCGCGCGGGGAGCCTCGACGGGGCCATCGAAGCCCGAACAGGCGCAGGGTCTCTACGAACTCGCGCGCGCGGACATCGCGCTCGGCAAGCTGCCCACCCGGCGCCGAGCGATGCAGCGACTCGAGCGCGCCGCGCGGCTCGATCCGGCGCGCGCCGACATCGAGCTCGAGCTGGCGCGTTTGTATCAGGACATGGGATTCCTCAAGCAGGCCCGGCGCCGCTTTCAGGATCTCGCCGATCGCAACCCCGCGGATCTTCCGGCGCGCCGCGGACTCGCGGCGCTGTGGCGGCGCGACTACCTCAAGTACCTCGACACCACTTCGCTGGATCGAGCGCTCGACCACCTCGCGATCGTGGTGCGAACCGACTCGACCGACGCCGACAGCTGGATCGTGCTCTCCACCCTTCAAATCGAGCGTGGACGCGCCGATGCGGCGCGACGCTCTGCGGACGCCGCATTGCGTGTCGCGCCGCGGCGTGCGGACGCGCTGCTGGCCGCGGCGCAGTCGGCGTATCGGTGCGGGTCGGCAGAGCTCGCGGACAGCCTGTTCGAGCTCGCGATTCCGCGTCTGGTGACGAGCGCTCGCTCGCGCTTCGAGGACATCGCGCCGCTCGCGTCGGCCGAGGACACCATGCGGATGCGCGCGCTCGCACCCTCGCTGCGCGAGGACTTCCGTCGCCGCTTCTGGGTCGATCAGGATCCTGATCCCACCACGACTCACAACGAAGCGCAGCTCGAATACTGGTCGCGCGTCGCTCAGGCCTACTTCATCTACTTCGACCATCGGCGTCGCGAATGGGATCAGCGCGGCGAGGTCTACGTGCGCTACGGCGCACCGGCCCGCGCCATCTACAATCCGGTCGGCAGCTCGAATCTGCTCACGATCCGGGATGCGGGTGTGAGCCGCACCAACGGACTCTTCCCGGTCAACTCATTGCGGTGGGAGTACCCCGAGCTGGGCCTGTCGGTCACCCTCGAGGATCGGCTGCTGAGCGAGTACTACCTCAATCCGATCGCGCTCCATCGCGACACCGATCCCGCTCCCGATCCTGACTCGCTGGCGGCCCATCCCGAGCAGTTCGGAACTGCCGGCGGTCGAGGCGTGTTCCGCGTCCTCCCACCGGGCGTGCGCCCGCTGCCCGTCGATGCGGTGGTCGCGCGTTTCGAAGGTGCGGAGCGACCGAGGCTGATGACGCTGATGTCGAGCCCCGGGACTCCCGCGGACCGCG
The DNA here is from genome assembly GCA_013140805.1 of Candidatus Eisenbacteria bacterium. Lineage (NCBI taxonomy): Bacteria > Candidatus Eiseniibacteriota > Candidatus Eiseniibacteriota bacterium. The sequence continues at coordinate 21,718 of JABFRW010000133.1, read as the reverse complement.
CGATTGCGACGTACGTGGTGTTCGATTCGACGCGTCGTGAGGTCGCGCGCGCCAGCCGCGCACTCTCGCCCTCGGCGTGCGATCCCGCCACGCTGCGCGACGCCGACTTCGCCTCGGAGCTGCCGCCCGGCGAGTACTCGGTCGCGATCTCGGTCGCCGACGGGCCCGCGGCGCGCGGTGTGCGCCGCGAAACCGTGAAGCTCGTCGCCGCCGATTCGACGTTGTCGGTCAGTGATGTGGTGGTGTCGTGCGGGCCGCCGCAATTCGACGGTGCCCGAGGTGTTGCGCCGAGCGTGCGGCTGGCGGCCAACCCGAGTCGCCGGGTGCCGAGCGGCGATCCGCTCGTGGTGTACTTCGAGATCTATCACCTGCGCCCGGGGCGCGATGGAATGTCCGAGGTCGAGGTCGAATACGCGGTCCGCTCGATCGAGCGCGATCGCCGGGTGTGGATCCAGCGCGTGCTCTCGCCGGCCCGCCGTCCGCCGGAGCTGCTCGCCACCCGTCGCGAGAGTCAGCGGGGCGAGGTGCGGCGCCAGTTCGTGAGCGTGCCGCTCGAAGAGCTGCCGGCGGGGCGCTATCGCATCGACATCACAGTTCGGGACCTGGTCGCGGGCCGGGCGGCCGTCAGCGGTGGCGAGTTCGTGCGAACGGCTCCGTGAGCGCCCGGCCCACCGCCCGACGCTCAAGTTGTTGGCGGGCTTGGCCGATAAGAACTGCGTGGCGCTGGGATTTCCCTCTCCGAGGACACGATGTCCAACGCACGCCCGCGCATTCTGGTCGTCGATGATGAAGCAGATCTGGTCGCCGTGCTTCGGTTTGGGCTCGAGGCCGAGGGCTTCGACGTGTGCGAAGCCGGGGACGGAGAGGCCGGACTGAAGGCCGCGCGCGAGCAGAAGCCGGACCTGATGCTTCTCGACCTGATGCTGCCGAAGCTCGACGGCTACAAGGTGTGCCGCGCACTCAAGTTCGATGAGCGTTACCGCGCATTGCCGATCATCATCCTGAGCGCACGATCGGGACAGCAGGATCGCGAGCTGGCGCTCACGATGGGGGCCGACGCTTACGTGACCAAGCCGTACGACATGCGCGCATTGATCCAGCGCATTCGCGAGATGCTCGCCCAGCAGCGCCGCAGCGCCGCCTGATCGCGCGCCGCTAGTTCGCCGCGCTCGCGAGTTCCGCCAGCACCCGTCTCATCTCGGCGTGAAGTGCCGCATTCGCGCCCAGCAGCTGGCGCCCGGCCAGCTCGAAAGCGCTGCCGTCGTAGCGCGTCACGACGCCGCCGGCCTCGCGCACCAGCAGCACGCCGGCCGCCATGTCCCACGGCGAGAGGCTGCCTTCCCAGAAGCCGTCGAACCGTCCGCACGCCAGATACGCCAGGTTGAGCGCCGCCGAGCCGTCCCGCCGCACGCCCTGCGCGCGCATGAGAAACGCTCGGAAGGCGGGCAGGTGTCGTTCCGGATGCTCACGCACGTCGTACGGAAAACCCGTCACCAGCAGCGCGTCTTCGAGTGAGGCGATCGCCGAAACCCGGATCGGCGATGCGTTCCGGGTAGCTCCCGCGCCGCGCGCAGCGGCAAAAGTCTCGTCGCGTATCGGATCGTGAATGACGCCAGCCACCACCTCGCCATCGACCTCGACGCCGATCGAGACCGCGAAGAACGGGTAGTTGTGCGCGAAGTTCGTGGTGCCGTCGAGCGGGTCGAGGATCCAGCGCACCCGTGATCCGGCGTGCGCACCCGACTCCTCGGCCAGTACCGCGTGATCCGGAAAGCGCGCGTGAATGCGCTCGAGCAGCAAGGCCTCGGAGCGGCGGTCGTACTCGGTCACGAGGTCGATGCGGCCCTTGCGCTCCGGGGCGTGGAGGCGGCCATGGCCTTCGCGCAGCAGAGCGCCGGCCTCGCGCGCCATCTCGGTCGCCGCGTCCCTCAGCTCGATCGCTTCGCGCGCCGCCGCGTCGCTCATCGCAGACCCAGCGCTGCGCTGTGAGGGCAGAAGCGGTGATACGGGCAATAGGTGCAGCGCCGCGGCTCCGGACTGGGGGTGAAGTCGGCGCGGCGGATGCCGGCCGCCGCAGCGCGAATCCGCTCGCGTGCCGACTCGAGGTGCTTGAGTTCGACGCGCGCCTCTCCGACGATGCCGCTGCCGATGAAGTGCAGCTGCGCGCGCGCCGGCATCACGCCGCGCGTCTCGTGATACGCCAGCGCGTAGAGTCCGAGCTGCTCCTCTCGAAGGCTCTCGCTCGCCCGCGACTTCGCCGAATCCGGGTCGTCGACTGCGGAGGTCTTGTAATCGACGAGCACGATGCCGTCCGCGGCTTCGTCGATGCGGTCCCAGCGTCCCGACACCTGGTCGTGCTCGGAGACCTTGAAGCGGAACTCGAGCTCGCTGGCGAGCGGCTTGTGCCCGGTCGCCAGTTCGCGCGTGACGAAGCGCCGCAACGCTTCGCGGCCCTCGGCGAGCCGTCGCTCCTCGTGCTCGCGCGAGTAGAATCCCTCGCTCGACCACGCCTCCTCGAAGGTCTTCAGCACATCCGTCGCCGAAATCGGCATGCCGCGGATCCGGTGCTGGAGGAACACCCGGATCGCGTGATGGATCGCGGTGCCGTACATGAACGTGGGGTCGCTCGCGAGCGGCACCTGCACCACGTGGGCGTATCGGTACTTGAGCGGACACGAAACGTAGTCGTCGATTCGCTGATTCGAGAGCGCGAGCGGTGCGTCGTCGGCGAGCGGCTCGAGGCCCGACGGTGATGCGGGTGCCTCGGCGGCCGGCGCGTGGCGCGCAATCGATTCACCCGCCGAGGCGCGTCGCGCGGGTTTCGGGGGAGCGGGCAGTTCGAGTGCTTCGAGCAGGAAGCCGCTCGCCTTGCGCAACCGCTTGCCGCCGTAGTCGGCGGCATGCGACATCACCAGCCGATCGCGCGCGCGCGTCATGGCGACGTAGAACAGCCGACGCTCTTCGCGAAGGTGTTCCGCGCGCGGTTCGCCGCCGCGATGCAGCTCGGGCGGGAACGGAAGCGGATCGCCGCGCAGCTGCAGCGGGAAGCGGCCCTCCACCAGCTGCACCATGTAGACGATCGGGTACTCGAGCCCTTTCGCGTTGTGTGCAGTCAGCAGCGCCACCGACTGATCGTCCGAATCGACGACCGCGGCCTGCGGATCGTCCCCGGCATCGATCAGCAGATCGAGGTGGCGCATGAAGTAGGTGACGCGGTCGCTCTTGAGCAGCGGACCCACACGGGTCACGATCGTGAAGAGTCGATTCAGGTTCTGGACCTTCTCGGTCGCCTCGGCGCTGTCCTCGGCCGACAGCTGGCCGAGCAGTCCGCTCTCGGTCACGAAGCGGTACAAGACCTCTGACGTCGGGCGGCGGGTCGCTTCGGCTGCGAGGCGTTGCAGAAGCTCCACCGCGCGTCGAATGCCCTCGACTGAATCGGCCGAGAGGCCCGCCGAGAGGTCGGCCGAGGCGCGCTCCGCAACCGCACGAAGCGAGAGGTTGGTGCGATGCGCACGCGCGGTGAGGCGCAGCAGGTCGTCCGGCGTCACGCCGAACAGCGGATCGGCGAGCACTCCGAACGCCGCCGGTCCGTCGTCCGGATCGGCCAGCAGCCGCAATGCATTCAGGCACAGCTTGACCTCGGCGCGTTCGTAGAGCCCGCGCTGGTTCGTGCGCCGGAAACGCACTCCGCGTGCGCGCAACGCCTGTGCGACCGGATCCAGCTGCGCGTGGGTGCGGGCGAGCACGGCGAACTCGCCTGCACCGCGGCCTTCGGCGAGGCCGCGCGCGATGTCGTCGGCGACGGCGTCGGCCTCGTCGCTGCCGGACTCGAATGCGCGATACTCGACTTCGCCCTCGAGCCCGCGCTCGGCGATGAGTCCCTTCGCGAACCGTGCCGGGTCCTTCGCCTCGAGCCGCTCGGGATCGTTGAACCGCACCATGCGATGCGAGAGGTCCAGGATGCGTTGTCCGGAGCGGTAGTTGCGTCGCAGCACCGTGACTCGCGCGTCGGGGTAGACCTCGAGAAAGCCCAGCAGGTTCTCGATCTTGGCGCCGCGGAACCGGTAGATGCTCTGGTCGTCGTCGCCCACCACGGTCAGATTCCGTCGCCGGCCCACCAGCAGCTTGAGGATTTCGAACTGCACGTGATTCGTGTCCTGGAACTCGTCCACCAGCACGTGACGGAAACGCTCCTGCACCTCGCGCGCGAGGTGCGGACGCTCGCGCAGCAGTCGCAGGGCCAGCGCGATCTGCGCCCCGAAGTCCACGCGGCCGTGCTCGAACAGCAGCCGCTGGTAGGCGCCATACGCATGCGCCTTCTCGAGCTCCATCGCGGCGCGATCGGTCAGCACCGGATCGCCTGAGGCGGCGGCGGCGAGCGACTCGGCGAATGCCAGGTAGCGCTCGGGCGAAACGTCTTCGTCGCGCGCGCGATCGAACACGGTGAGCAGGGCGTCGAGGTGCCGATCGGGCTCGCCGAGCGGCAGGTAGCGGTCGAGTCCGAGCTCGAACAGCCGCTCGCGGAGGAACACGAGCAGATCGGCGCGGGTGCCGACTCGCAATTGTGAAGTGAGACCGATCTCGATCGCGTGTTCGCGCACCAGACGATCGCAGAACGCATGGAACGTCGAGATCGTCGCGCCGACGAAGCCGTAGGGCACCAGCTCATCGACGCGTGTCTCCATTTCGCTCGCGGCCTTGTCGGCGAAAGTGAGCGCCAGGACTTCCTCGGGGCGCGCGCGTTTGGTGCCGATCAACCACGCGATGCGCCGGGTGATGACCTGGGTCTTGCCGGTGCCGGCGCCGGCCACGATCAGCAGCGGCCCCGCCTCGTGCGTGACCGCTTCGCGCTGCTCGGGATTGAGCCCCTGCAGCATCGGCTCCAGATTCGCGGCGGTGTCGGAAGGGCTGGGCGTCACGGGTCCGGTCGTGGAGAGGGCGGAGTGCGTCGCGCGCGCGGCGGATCCCGCACGCTAGCACGCACGATCGTCCGTGGCCGAATCTCGCGCGTGACGCGCTTCGCACGCCGCCAGGTCGCCGCAGGCTTGCGGTGACGGTGTGCGCTTCCTAGAGTGCACGGCCCATGTCGAACTCCACGCAGCGCACGTCGTTTGGAATCATCGGAATGCTGGCTGCGTTCGCGGTCGGATGCGGGCCGCCGCGCACGGTGCCGGTGGCGCGGACCTGGGTGGTGGCGCGCACGCCGCCCGCGTTCGATCCCCACGGTCCTGCGGATCCGGTGCGCGACGTGCTGATGCGACTCACCGGTCGCGGCCTGGTGCGGCTCGATTCGCTCGGTGACTGGCAGCTCGACGCGGCGGAGAGTCTGGTGGTTTCCAGCGACGGCCTCGAGCTGCGTTTTCACCTGCGTGCCGATCTGCGTTTCCAGGATGGGTCGCGGTGCAGCTCGCAGACGTTTGCGCGTGCGCTCGAGCAGGGTCTTTCGCGAACCGATCACGGCACCGTCCGCTGGGCGCTCGCGTCGCTCGCCGGCGCCGCGCGCATCCGCCCCGGCCGTCCACTTCCGGAGCTCGGCATTCGTACGCCCGATGACCGCACGCTGATCCTGCGACTCACCACCGTCGACTCGCTGTTGCCGTTGCGCCTCGCGCAGCCGAGCATCGGCACGGCGTGGCGCGAGGACCCGACGCGGCCCAACTGGGGCATCGGGCTCGGCGACTACGCGGTCCGTGAACTGGAGCCCACGCGCTGGATGCTGGTGCGGCAGTCGAGCGAGTCCGACCCGCGCTCCGGTCTGTCGCACGACGGGCTGCGTCCCGTCGACACCTTGCGAGTCCGATTCCTGCTCGGTGCCGGTCGGGTGCGCGCCGCCCTGCGCGCCGGCACGGCCGACTTCGTGTGGCCGGTCCCGGCGGAGTTGATGCAGCAGCCGCTCCCCGAAGGCTATCGAGTCGAGCGTGCCACGACGCGCCCCAGTCGCCGACTGCTGCTGGTGGCGCGCGCCGATGTTCGGCCGACCTGGAAGCTCGAAGCGCGGCAGGCCCTTGCGCATGGCTTCGCGCGCTCCGAGGCATTGGCGCGGCTCCAGAGCTGGGGTCGCGCGGAAGCGACATGGCTGCCGGACGCCGATGTGTTCGACGCGCCATCGTACGATCGGCTCGCCGTGCAGTCGTGGCTCAATCGCGGCCGCTTCGGCCGCTCGCTCCATGCAGCGATGGCGTTCGACGCGGATGGCCCGGCGGCGCTGGTTGCGCCCGCACTGCAGCAGGAGTGGGCGCAGCTCGGACTCGACATCGAGCTGCTGCCGATGCGTGCGGCCACCTTCGAGCGCGAGCGATTGACCGGTTCGCGCGCGGCGTTACTGCTGGTCGAACATCAGGCGCCGCTCGCGAGCGCCGCCGCCGAACTGGCGACTTACGTCACACCGGCGACGGGTGGCGCGATCGGGACCTTTCGATCCGGCTGGCGGACGCACGAATTCGATCGCTGGCTGGCGCCCGGCGCCGTGCAGGAAGCCTATGAAGTGCAGATCGCCCAGGATCGGCTGGCCGAGGAGCGCGTGGTGGCGCCGATCGCGACGCTCGACTGGCTCTGGATCGAGCGACCGGATCGCGATCTGCGGGGGCTGGATCCCCATTTTGGGCCGCTTGGGGGGACCCCCCGGGCCCGCGCGCCGAAATCGAGCGGCTTGGACGCCGGTTCTCGTTGACCCGCTTTCGCGCGGTCCCGTATCGTTGGCGGGCGTCAGCACATCCCCCGGGCGTCCGGAATCGCGCTTGAGCCTCGCATTCCGGGGACGCACTCCCGGTCGAGCCACGTACTGCATCCGAGCCACCACTCATCCACCGGGGATCCCCCATCATGAAGGCCATCTCGCCGCTCGCCGCGGTCGTGTTGCTTGCGCTCGCGGCTCCCGTTCAGGCCGCGACGATCGAGCGCGAATTCCGATTCGACGCCGACCAGTTCAAGCTGACGACTCGCGACGGCTATACGGAAGTCGAAGCACGCGGCGGATCGCGCGAGTTGCGCGCCGGCCGTCCGGATCTGCCGGTCTTCGCCGAGCGGCTGGAGCTGCCGGCGGGGATGCGGGTCGCGCGCGTCGAGGTGATCTCGGAGCAGCGTTCGTCGCTCGCGATCGGGATCAAGCCTGCGACCGCGTTCGTGGTCGGGCCCGGGCTTGGGCCGGTGCGCCGTACCACGCCCGATCCGGATTTCTACGTGGCGGGTCGCGCGAGTGCTGAAGCCTCCGCGAGCCTGGCGAATCAGGGCGTGATGCGCGGCCGCGACGTGGCGTGGCTCAAGCTCCAGCCATTGCGCTGGGACGCGGCGAGCGGCCGGCTCGAACTGGTGCGCTCGTTGCGAGTGCGCATCGATCTCGAGCCCTACGACACCCCGGGGCGCGCGGTGCGCCAGCGCGTGGTCGCGGCGTGGGAGTCCGACGCCGACGCGGCCGCGATCGCGGCGCGCAGCGAGCCGAATCCGGCGCGCGTGGAGTCCGATCGCGCGCCCGCCGAGCCCTTCCGTGCCACCCAGCTGCCCTCGGTGCTCGGCAGTCCGGTCGCTTACGTCATCATCACGACCGACGCGCTGGCCCCATCCTTCCAGCCGCTCGCGGATTGGAAGACGGCGACGGGAGTTCCCGCCACCATCCGGACGATCGAGTTCATCCGCCAGAACTATCCGTTCGGCGTGGATGACGCGGATCGAGTCCGGCAGTTCATCCGCGATGCCTACACCCGGTGGGGAACGGCGTGGGTGCTGCTGGGCGGCGACACCGAGGCGATTCCGACTCGCCAGGCCTATACCAAGTTCTTCGGCGGCGAGTTCATTGCATGCGACATGTACTTCTCGTGCGTCGACGGCAACTGGAACGCCGACGGCGACGACCTGTTCGGCGAAGGGGCCGATTCGATCGGTGGAGTCCCGGGCGATCAGTGCGACCTGCTGCCGGACGTGTGGGTCGGCCGCGCGCCGGTCGCGACGCCCGCCGACGTGGACCGCTTCGTCGCCAAGACCTTCCAGTACACGCGCACCCCGGTCGGCGACTACGAGAAGAACCTCCTCTTCTTCGCCGAGGTGTTGTTTCCGCCCGATTGGACCAGCGGTTCGACCGCGTTCGATGGCGCCGAGCTGGTCGAGGAGTGCCTGCCTTCGCTTCAGAATCATCCCGGCACTCACTTCGCGCGGCTCTATCAGAACTACACCGACGCCCGCTGGTTGCCCGGTGCACTGCTCGAGACCCGTGAGGCGGTGATCGACTCGCTCGATCGCGGCTACAACATCGCATGCCACGTCGGTCACGGTTTCCGCAACGTGATGTCGGTCGGTGACGCGAACCTGACGAACGCGGACGCCGAGGGGCTCACGAACGGCAATCGGTTGTTCAATCTGTACGCCAGCAACTGCACCTCGAACGCGATCGACTACCCGTGCATCGGCGAGGCGTTTCTGCATGCCGCCAACGGTGGGGCGGTCACGAACATCGGGTCGAGCCGCTTCGACTTCCCCTCGGCCGGTCGCGAATACCAGCGCGAGTACTTCCGCATGCTGTATGCCGACAGCGTCAACGCGATCGGCGAGCTGCAGGCTCGTCAGAAGATTCCGTTCGTGCCGTTCGCGTCCGAGGATTTCGTCCACCGCTGGACTCAGATGACGCTGCTGCTGCTCGGCGATCCGGAATTGCGAGTGTGGACGAACAATCCGGTCAATCTGGCGGTTTCGAATCCCGCGACCATGGCACTTCAGGACACCTCGCTCACGGTGACGGTTCAGCGCAATGGTTTGCCGCTTGCGAACGCGCGCGTGACGCTGTGGAAGGTGAACGAGGACTACCGCTCCGCGCTCACGAATGCCTCGGGCATCGCGACGCTCGACTTCCGCCCCGATTCGCTCGGCCCCATCTCGCTGGTCGTGACCGGCCGCGACAGCCGCCCGTTCCAGACCACCATCACGGTCACGCCGTCCGGACAGCCGGTGCTGGTCGAAGAAGCCGTGAGCTTCGATGACGACGCGGTCGGTGGGACCTCCGGCAATGGCAACGGCATCTGGGAGGGGGGCGAAACCGTCGATGTGCTGATCTCGGTCCGCAACACCGGCGGCTCGACCAGCTCGGCCGTCACGGGGCAGCTCTCGACCGCCGATGCGCAAGTGACGGTCGTGGTGCCGAGCGTCAGCTATGGCACCGTCTCGGCCGGCAGCGTGGTCCCGGGCGCGACGCGCTATCGCCTCAGCACCTCGGCGACGGTCGCCGACCAGCGCGAGGTGCCGCTCGCACTGCTGCTGCAGGACAACGCGGGCCGCAAGTTCCGCGAGACCGTGTGGCTCACGGTGCGTTCACCCGAGCCCGCCCACTTCTCACACGTCGTCAACGAGATCGTCGGCAACGGCAACGGGATTCCAACCGTCGGCGAGACCGCCGACTACTCGATGCGACTCAAGAATCTGGGTACCGGCACCGCCGATGTCGTCACGGCGGTGATGCGGAACTACGATGGCAAGGCGACCGTCACCGACAGCACCGCGTCGTTCGGCACGTTGACGCCCGGCTCCGAAACGCTCGGCGACCCGTTCCGATTCCAGGTCACGACCGCCGGTGCGAAGCTCGAGATCCGCGTCTCGGACGTCTACGGCCTGCTGTGGGCACGCACCATCGATCTCGCATGGCCGGTGGCGCCGAGCACGCTGTCGCTCGTCAGCGGCTCGACCTCGATGGAACTTCACTGGCTTCCGAACGGCGAGACCGATCTGCGGGGCTACAACATCTACCGCGCCACGTCCGGAGCGGGGCCGTTCGTTCGTGTGAACTCGGTGCCGACCGAACGGGTTTCGTACTACCTGGATGCCGGACTCGTGCCGCTCACTCGCTACTACTATCGAGCCAGCGCAGTCGACAGCTCGGGCAACGAGTCGTCGCAGACCGCGACGGTCAACGAAACCACCACGCCGCCGAATCACACCATCTTCCCGCTTCAGATGGGCGGCAACACACCGTCATCGGTCGCGCTGGCGCGGCTCTACCATCCGAACACGATGGACATCGTGGTCGGAGCCGATCTGCTGTACGTCTTCCATCCGAGCGGCGGCGCGCCCGTCGACGCTGACGGATCGGGGCTCACGATCGGTGACTTCTCGCTGCAGGGCACCTACTTCGCGGCCGGGCCTGCGATCGGGGACGTCGACGGCGGTCTGCCCGAGATCGTGGCGCCGACGTGGACCTCGAAGCAGTTGTTCGTATTCGACCTCGAGGGCAACGTGAAGCCGGGATTCCCGTTCGCGACCGGCGTCGAGGTGTGGTCGAGTCCCGCACTCGGCGATCTCGACAACGACGGCGACAACGAGATCGTCATGGGATCGAACGGCGCGAGCCTGTTCGCCCTGCGCGGCGACGGAACGGAATGGATCGACGGGGACGCGACTCCCGGCACCCTGGGAGTTTTCAAGACTCTGGGTTCGCTCAACAACTTCTCGACTGCCGCGATCGCGGATCTCGACGTCAACGGCGAGAAGGACATCGTGTACTGCGCGTTCAACGGAGTCTTGAATGCGTGGCGCCCCAGTGGTGCCTCGCTGCCGGGCTTTCCGATGAATCTCGGCGGCACCATGACGATGTCCCCGGCGATCGGCTTTCTCGACGGGCCGGGCGATACTTCGCCCGAGATCGTGTGCATGACGACCGGCGCGAGTCACGACTCGCTCTACGTGATCAGCGCGACCGGCGTGCGGCGGCCGGGCTTCCCGATCGGCGTCTACACCGGCGGCACCAGCAAGCAGCCGTCTCCGGCGCTCGCGGACATCAACGTCGACGGCTTCGTCGACATCGTGATCGCTTCGACCGACGGACGGATCTACGTATTCAACGGCACCGGTTCGCTTCAGCCGGCGTTCTTCAACGTGCGCTATAGCGCGCTCACGAACGCGGCCTCGGAGAGCAGTCCGGTGGTCGCGGACATCTCCGGTGACGGGATTCCCGACATCGTGATGGGTGACGAGAACACCCGGCTCAACGCGATCAGCGGCACCGGCGCAGCACTGCCCGGATTCCCGATCGTGCTGAACGGCGAGGTACGCGGTGCGCCGGGCCTGTGCGACTGCGACGGGGACGGACTGTCCGAGGTGGTGCTGGCGGGCTGGGATCAGAATCTCTACCTGTGGGACTACGACTTCCCGTTCTCGCCGGCCGGAACTCCGGCGTGGCCGCAGTTCCACCACGACGCGTTGCGGACCGGATTCACCGGCACCTCGGTGGCACTCGACGCGCCGCAGACCGCACCTGCACCGCCCGCGCGAGTCGAGCTCGGACCGCCTTCGCCGAGTCCGATGCGCGACGGCACCTGGATTTCGTATGCGGTTCCGCCGGCGGCGAACCACCAGGCGTTCGAACTCGCGGTCTTCGATCTCACGGGTCGGCGCGTCGCGACGCTCGACTCGGGACTCGCGCGTACCGGTGTCCATCGCGTCGAGTGGCGCCGTCGCTCGGACCGGGGTGCTCCCGTCGGCGGGGGCGTCTACTTCGTGCGCCTGCGACTGGGCGGCGAGCTGCGGTCGCGCAAGATGATCGTGATGCCCTGATCCTCGAGCGCTCGCGCTCGAGCCTTGACCCCGAAGCCGGCGCCTCCTAGGGTGCGCCGGCTTCAGTCATTCGAGCCTCACCCCCTGCGAAAGTCCGGCGAATCCCCATGAGCGTCCGCGTCCGATTCGCTCCGAGCCCGACCGGCACCCTGCACGTGGGGGGCGCCCGCACCGCGCTCTACAACTACCTGTTCGCGCGCGCCAACGGCGGGCGCTTCATCCTGCGCATCGAAGACACCGACACGGCGCGCTCGACCGACGATTCGGTGCAGGCGATCTTCGCGGGGCTGCGGTGGCTCGGGCTCGAGTGGGACGAGGGGCCGGGGGCAGAGGGCGCTCACGGACCCTACTTCCAGTCCGAACGGCGCGAGCGCTATCAGCACCATCTGCGTACGCTCGAGGCGTCGAGTGCCGTCTATCCGTGCTTCTGCAGCCCCGAGGAGCTCGAGGCGCGTCGCGCCGAACAGCTCGCGGGTGGCGCCGGTCCGCGCTACGACGGACGTTGTCGCCGCCTTTCCGCCCCGGAACGCGCCGAAGCACTCGCGTCTCGCCGGCCGGCGGCGTGGCGGTTCGCCACCCCGACCGACGGAGAAACCGCCTGGGACGATGTCCTGCGCGATCGCGTGGAGTTTCGCAACGAGGTGCTGGAGGACTTCGTGGTGATGCGTTCCGACGGGCTGCCGACCTACAACTACGCGTGCGTCGTCGACGACCACGAGATGGAGATCACCCATGTGGTGCGCGGCGACGACCACATCTCGAATACGCCGCGTCAGCGATTGCTCTACGACGCGTTCGGCTGGACGGCCCCGCAGTTCGCGCACGTTCCCATGATCCTCGGCGCCGACGGCTCGCGGCTCTCGAAGCGACACGGTGCGACGTCGGTGGGCGCCTATGCGGAACTCGGCATGATCCCCGAGGCGATGGTGAACTTCCTCGCGTTGCTCGGGTGGTCTTACGACGGCGAGCGCGAGCTGTTCACGCTCGCGGAGCTCGAGCAGCTGTTCCGCCTCGAGCGTGTCGGCAAGAACCCAGCGATCTTCGACCTTCAGAAACTCGAGTGGATGAACGGCCAGCACCTCAAACGGCTGAGCGAGCCCGACCGCGTCGAGCGGGTGACGCAGTTCCTCGCGCAGTCGGGTCACGATCTGTCGGCACGCACGCCGGAGTGGCGGCTCACGCTGGTGCGCGCGATCGGCGACCGGCTCAAGACCCTCGCCGACGCGCGGCGCTATGCCGCATTCTGCCTCGAAGATCCGCTGGTTCGTGACGAGAGTGCGTGGACGCCGGTGCTCGAGCGGCCCAAGATCGGCCCGCGGCTGCGCGAGATGTCGCTGCGCATCGAGGCCGACGGCGAGTTCTCGCTCACGAGTCTCGAAGCCGCGATTCGCAGCCTGGCCGCCGAGCGCGGGCTCAAGCTCGGGGATCTGATCGGGGCGGCACGGATCGCGCTCACCGGAGGGCAGGTCAGTCCCGGCTTCTTCGAGGTGGTGTGGCTGCTGGGTCGCGATCGAGCGGTGACGCGGTTGCGGGAAGCCGCCGGCGAGTGGGAGCGCAACAGTCCGCTCGCGGCCGCCGGCTCCTGAGTGGATTCGAGGGCGGATGACCGCTCGCCCCATCGAGTTGCGACGCTGTGGCGGACCTTGCCAAGCCGCAACGCGCTCTGATAGATTCCCGCCCCTCGCGAACTTGCCCGGTGGTGTAACGGTAGCACGACTGGCTCTGGACCAGTTAGTCGAGGTTCGAATCCTTGCCGGGCAGCCACCCCGCCACGTCGCCAGTCGAGCCGCTCCTCGGCCTCGGCGACTTCAATTGCGGGTGCCGACGCGTTCGCGAGGCCCCGACCTTCGTGGCGCTATCGTCTAGGGGTTAGGACGGATGGTTCTCAGCCATCAAACCGGGGTTCGAATCCCCGTAGCGCTACCAGTTCGCTCGGCCCCGGTTTCGAACCGGGGCCGATTGCGTTTGGCGAGCGGCAGCCGCGATCCGCTTCCGGCGTGCAAGATGCACGCGAGTCGTCCCCCTAACTCATTCTCGCGCATGGCATTGACACGCTGCTAGGGGTCCCGTAGTATCGCCCCGACGAAGCGCAACCTCGACGCCATGATGGTGTTCGGGGCCCGGTCATCCGATAACCGTCGAACGAGGCTGAGGTCCGTGACGCCTGCGGACCGCCACGGCCGTATCGACGGAGCCTCAACTCGAAACTCACCTCGCCATCGCGACCGATCGGCCGCGGCTGGTGCGTACTCGTGCGTGCCGCGCAGCGGATCGCTCGAGCACGAGGGAGCCATGCAACTCACGAGTCCCCCGGCCTCCCCGCGACCGAGGGAGGTCCGCGCGTGCGCCTGAAACGGCTGCCGCGCTACGTGCTGCTGGTGATCGGCTACGCCACGCTCATCAACGCGGCGTACCTCGGGTCCCTGCTGCTGCGTTTCGAGGGGGAAGTGCCGGCGCGCTACTGGCTGGGCTATGCGCGCATCGCTCCGACGCTCACGATTCTGTCGTTGCTCGGCTACGCGCTGGCGGGGCTGTTCCAGGGGCTGTGGCGCTACGCGAGCACCGTGACGCTGTTCCAGATTCTCAAGGGCGTCACGTTGTCGGCGGTGTCGATGCTGCTCGTGATGGTGTTCAGTGACACGCTCTACTTCCCCCGCAGCCTCATCATCCTGACGTGGGGAGCGCAGCTTTTGCTGGTCGGCGGAGTTCGATTCGCCTGGCGCCTGTCGCGCGACCGCGTCCTCGGCGCACCGCCCGGGCACGCGCTGCGGACCCTGGTGGTCGGCGCGGATACGCACGGCGTTCACATCATCCACGAGATGCGGCGCGGCCCGGCCGGTCTCGACACGCTGACACCGGTCGGCTTCATCGACGACGACCCGCGCATGACCGGACACCTGGTCGAGGGCGTCAAGGTGTGGGGCACGATTGCGGACCTGCCGAGCGTGATCGCGGAGCAGCGCGCCGAGGTGGTGGTGGTTTCGGATCCCGAGATGCCCGCCAAGGTGGTGCGCGAAATCGCTCGCTTCTGCGGCGAGGCGAACGTTCGCATCAAGACGCTTCCGGGACTCTCCGACGTGCATCACGGACGCGCGACGTTGTCGCAGATTCGTGACGTTCGCATCGAGGACCTGCTGGGACGCGAGCCCGTTCACCTCGACCTCGATCAGGTCGCGGGCCTGCTGCGCGGCGAACGCGTCCTGGTGACCGGCGCCGGCGGCTCGATCGGTTCCGAACTCGCGCGCCAGGTCGCGGGGTTCGGACCCGCGGAACTGGTGCTGCTCGATCATGCCGAGAACGGGCTCTACTACGTGCACAACGAGCTCGCGGCTCAGCACCCGGGCCTCGTGATCCACCCGATCGTCTCCGACGTCAAAGACGCCGAGGGTCTCGAGCGCGTGTTCCTGCGCCACACCCCGACGGTGGTGTTCCACGCCGCTGCGCACAAACACGTTCCGCTGCTCGAGATCAATCCGCGCGAGGCAGTGCGCAACAACATCGTCGGCACCCGTAATCTGGTCGACTGCGCGGATCGTAATGCGGTCAAGAAATTCGTGCTGATCTCGACCGACAAGGCGGTCAATCCGACCAGCGTGATGGGAGCGTCGAAGCGGGTGTGCGAGATGATCCTCCAGAGCCGCCAGCAGCGCAGCAAGACGCAGTTCTCGGCGGTACGTTTCGGCAACGTGCTCGGCAGCGACGGCTCGGTGATCCCGCTGTTCCGGCGCCAGATCGAGCGCGGCGGCCCGATCACCGTGACGCACCCCGAGGCGCGCCGCTTCTTCATGACGATTCCCGAGGCGGTGCGGCTGGTGCTGCAGGCCGCTTCGATGGGCAAGGGCGGGGAAGTGTTCCTGCTCGAGATGGGCGAGCAGGTGAGAATCCTCGATCTCGCGCGCCAGCTGGTGCGGCTCGCGGGACTGCGAGAAGGCGAGGACATGGAGATCGTGTTCACCGGTCTGCGACCCGGCGAGAAGCTCTACGAGGAACTCCACTCCGACGCCGAGCGCACGCGCATGACGCGCCACGAGCGCATTCTGACCTGGGATCTCCACGCCAAGCCCGAGCCCGAACTGCTGGCCGAGATCGCGGCCCTCGAACGGGCGGCGAGCGAGGGCGATCCGGCGTCGGTCAAGCAGGCGCTGCATCGCATCGTGCCGGAGTACGTCGAGCCGCATCACGCCCCGATGGAGCGGGTGCCGGCCACGCCGGTCGTCGAGTTGCCTGCCTCGATCGGGCTGGTGTCGGCAGCCGAGCGCCGCTCGACCGACTGGCGCGGCGCCGCGCGCGCCACCGTCGAGTCCGGGGTCGCGTGCGTACTGCTCGCGGCCTCGACGCCGTTGTGGATCCTAATGTGGCTCGAGGCGCGGCGTCGCGGTGAGCGCGAAATCCTGATCAGCGAGTCGCGCGTCGGTCGTTCGCGGCGTCTCGGGCCCCGCCGCGGCGGCCCTACGGCGGCGCGCATCGATCGCCGGGTGTCCGATCGTCGCACCCAGAATCTGCTCGGCCAGCCGTTTCCATGCTGGCGTTTTCGCTCCGATCTCGGCCCGATCAGCCGTGCGCTCACGCACCGCCGACTCGACAAAGTGCCATTCCTTCTCAATGTGCTGAGAGGGGAGATGACGCTGGTCGGTCCGAATCCCGAGCGTGAGGAGAACGTTTTGCGGTGGCAGCAAGTGGTGCCCGACTATGCACGCAGATTCAGCGTGCCGCCCGGGATCACCGGACTCGCGCAGGTGGCGGGATGCGACCGTCCGGGCGTCGAGGGCGCGGTGCGTCGCGTGCATTACGATCTCTACTACCTCGACAATCGTTCGTTGCTGCTCGACTTGCGAACCCTGTGGCGCACCGCTGAAATCGTGTTACGCCGGCCGCGATCGAGCGGCCCGGAAGCGGTCGCGCTCGAAGGACCTGCGGACCCTCACGGCAACGACACCGCTCCGGTGCGCGCGGCCGAATCCGGTTCCATCGCCAAAGGAGTGATCCGATGAACCGTCGTCTCGCCACCGTGTGCGTCTGGCTTGCGGGAGTGGTGCTCGCGCTCACGGCTTCGACCGCACACGCCGAGGACTACCTGCTGGGCGCACAGGACGAGATCTCCATCACGGTCTATCTGCATCCGGAACTCGAGCGAGTCACATCGATCGACGCCAACGGCAACGTGACGTTCCCGCCGGTCGGCGAGGTCAAGGCTGCGGGACTCACGCCCCGGCAGCTCGGCGATCGCCTGGCCGAGCGGCTCTCGACGTTCCTGCGTCAGACCACCGCCGTGACGGTCGGCGTGCGCCAGTACGTGAGCCGCAGCGTGTTCGTCTCGGGCGCGGTTGCGCGACCCGGTCGCTATGGATTCGAGCGGCTTCCCGGCGTGATCGAGGCGATCGGGCAGGCCGGCGGGGCGCTGCCCGGCGCCGATCTGTCGCGCGTCCAGATCGTGCGCGTCGAGGGCGAGAGTCGGCGTACGCTCACGGCCGACGTCGCGCGCACCATGCGCGACGGCGTGCTCACCGGCCTGCCGGAGCTCAAGGTCGGCGATACGATCGTGATTCCCTCCGGATTCGGCGCCGACCCATTCGCTGCCCCGGGCGCCGGGAGCGCGGTGCTCGGTCAGGTCGCAAAACCCGGGCTCTACCCGGTCGGCGACGGCATCGATCTGTGGAATCTGCTCGCGATCGCCGGCGGCCTGACCGGAAGCGGCGATCTATCGAACGTTCGAGTGCTCACCCGTGAAGGCGACGGCATGACCGCGGTGCGGGTCGATCTCAAGAACGTGCTGACCAGGGGCACGCGCACGCCCTACAAGGTGCGCGAGGGCGACGTGGTGTTCGTGCCCACCACCACCGCGTCCGGATTCGGCCGTGCGATCAGTGGTTTCGGAACGGTGCTCGGCATCACCCGCGACGTCTTCCAGATCGTGGTGCTCGCCGACATCCTCAAGGACAACAAGGTGAGTAATTGAGCACAGGACCCGCAGTACCGAATCCCCCCATCAATCCCTACGCGACACCGTCGATCGATCTGCGCGACATCGCACGGATGCTGTGGCGCCGGCGCTGGCTGCTGGTCGTGCCGTGGTTCGCGGCCGCCCTGGTCGGCCTCACGTTCGCGCTGCTGCTGCCGCCGGTCTACACCAGTACGGTGGTGCTGTTCTTCGAGAAGCCGCAGCCGCTCGCCGGTACGCTCGGAGGCGTGAGCAGCGGGCCCACCAATGCCGACGCCCAGGCCGACGTGATGCGCGAGCAGCTGAAGAGCAGTCTGTTCCTCGGCAGCGTGATCACCGCGAGCGGGCTGCGCGACGACGAGGGCACGCGGGCGTGGGCCAAGAAGGGCGCGCGGGAGTACGCCGGCTTGTCGGAGAGCGAGTCGATCGACCGATTCATGATCGATCACGCGCGCGAACACACCTCGATCCGCAAGGCGAAGGGCAACGTGTTCCAGATCACGGTCGAGGACTTCGATCGCGATCGTGCACGCCGCCTCGCCGAGTCGGTCGCCAATCAGTTCATCCTGACTTCGAAGGCCGCTCAGCTCGAAGCGGTGCGCGCGACTCAGGAATTCAGTCTCGAGCAAGAGCGTTCCTACCGGCTTCGGCTGGACGAGGCCGAGGGCCGGCTCGAAGCCTATCGACGCAATGCGCTCACCACCTCGATGGCGAGTTCGAGCGTCGGGCCGACGAACCTGTCGCGGGCGCAGTCGCTGCTCGCGCAGACCGACTACGAGGCCGAGGATCTCCGATCGCGACTGCGGATGCTGAAGGCGCGCTGGAGCGGGCAGGCCCAGGAGCGCGATCCGGATCTGCTGTCGAATGCGCAGGTCGTCTCGCTCGCCACGCAGATCGTGACGCTCGAGCGACAGATCGCCACCGCTCAGCTCTCGGACGCGGGCCAGGAGAACGTCGGAGCGCTGCGGCTCGCGATCGTCCGCAAGCACAACGAGCTCGAGGTCGAGCTGGGCGCCGGCGCCGGGCAGGCGCTGCCGAATCTGTCCGACGACATCCGCCAAGCCCTGGTCTCGTACCGACTCGCGCAGGCCGACCTCGCGGGCGTCGAGGCGCGGCGCGTGTGGCTCGGTACCCAGGTCGACACCTACCAGCGAGGCGTGATCGACACTCCGGATCGGCAGCTCGAAGAGCAACACCTGACGCAGGAAGTCGAGAACGCGCGGCGCCTCTACGATTCGTTCCGGCAGCAGTCGGCGATCGCCTCGATCGCCGAGGCGTTCGAGAACGCGAAGCTGTCGGGCCGTTTCGAATTGATCGAGCCCGCCACGCGGCCACTTTCACCCAGCAAGCCGAACCGTCCGCTGCTCGTGATGCTCGGCATGGTCGCGGGGCTGCTGGTCGGAGCCGCGACCGTGCTGGTGGTGGAGCAGCACGATCAATCGGTCCGCAACGCCGACGAGATCGAGAATCTGCTCGGCCTGCCGGTACTGGGCGCGATTCCCCGCGTCGAAGAATTGCAGCGTTCGCGACGTCGCTCGCGCAGCGCGACCGCCGCGGGGTTGCCGGCGGTGCGCGACCACGGCCTGTTGCATCGGCTCAAGGTCGAAAGCCCGCTGGGTCTCGAGTTCCGTCGCACCTATCTCAAGCTTGCGCGGGTGCGCGGACGTCAGCTGCCGCGTTCGATCGTGGTCACGAGTTCGACCCGGGGCGAAGGAAAGACCACCACCAGCGCGTGTCTCGGCATCACGCTGGCGCGCGAACTGCGCCAGAAGGTGCTGCTGGTCGACTTCGATCTGCGCAGCCCCGCGCTCCATCGGGCACTCGGCCTGCCGAGCAGCAGCTGGGGACTCGCGCAAATGCTCCATCACCGTCACTTCGACGATCGTTTCATCCGCGCCACGGTCCTTCCGGATCTCGAGTTCCTGCCGGCCGGCAAGTCGGAGCGTCCCGCTTCGGAACTGGTCGACACCGACTCGGTCGAGTGGTTCCTCAAGGAAGCCACCAGTCGTTACGCGATGGTGCTGATCGATTCGGCGCCGAACCTCGCCGTTCCCGATTCGCTGATCCTCGGCCGCGCCGCCGAGGGCGTGCTGTACGTGATCAAGGCGGGCAGTACGATTCGGAAGGCGGCGGAGTACGGCGTCAAGGTCCAGCGCGAAGCCCGAGACAACGTGCTCGGCGTGTTGATCAACGACTCGGGCGAGGTGCTGCCGCAGTACTACGGGTACCGCTACAACTACTACGGATACTCCGAGGAGGCAGCCGGAACCGAGGGCTGAGCGACGCCCGGGACTCGCGGCGGTTCCGCGGGTCTCCGTCGCCCCTGCGGGTTCCGCACGTCCGGTGCGAAGCATTCGCGTCCTGCGCAACGTGATGACGAACTACCTCCGCTTCTTCTCGGGGGCAGTCATCTCGTTCCTGCTCACCCCGCTCATGGTTCACATGCTCGGGGACGCAGGCTACGGGTTGTGGATCACGGTGTTCTCGCTCACCGGCTACTTCGGCCTGGTGGACCAGGGCATCCGCCCCTCGCTGGTGCGATACGTCTCGCGCGACCGCGCCGCCGGCGACATGGACGGGCTGTCGCGCACGCTCAGCAGCGCGCTGGCGCTCTATACGGTGGCGGGCGTGGTGACGCTCGCGGTGTGCGGGGTGATCGCGTGGCGATTCGGCATCAGCTTCCACATCGATCCCGCCATGCTGCCTGCGGCGCGCACCACGATCCTGGTCGCCGGCCTGTCGCTGGCGCTCGGCTTTCCGTTCGGGGTGTTCGGCGCGACGTTGTCGGGGCTGCAGCGCTACGACCTGGCGAATGGCATCGGCATCGTGATCTCGATCCTGCGCGCGGTCGCGTTCGTCGTGGTCCTGAGGTCCGGCGGCGGCATCGTCGAGCTGGCGTGGGCATCGCTCGCCTGCAATCTGCTCGGTCACGTGTGGACGCTGATCGTGATGCGCCGCCTGCTGCCCGAGGCGCGCTTTTCGCCGTCGCTGGTGAGTCGTGAGCACATGGCGCGGGTCGGCTCCTACGGCAGCATCGCGTTCATCGGAGCGCTCGCCAGTACCATCGCGTTCCAGACCGACTCGCTCGTGATCACCGCGTTTCTGGGCGCCGCCGCGGTGACCCCGTTCGCGCTCGCGGCCGGGCTGGTCGACAACGTGCGCTCGCTGGTCCACTCGGCGACCTGGGTGCTGTCGCCGACCGCGAGTGAGATGGAGACGCTCGGCGAGACCGCGCCGCTCCAGGGCATGCTGATCGCGGGCGCCAGGTACTCGGTGCTGCTGAGCTGGCCGATCCTGTTCGCATTGATCGTGTTCGGCGAGAATCTTTTCGTCACCTGGATCGGTGACCACGCGCGGATCGCCGCGCGCCTGCTGATCATCCTGAGCGTGCCGACGCTGCTGTCCTTGCCGCAGTCTGCCGCCTCCTCGATGCTGTACGGCATCAGTCGTCACAAGGGCGTCGTGGTGCTCTCGATCGCGAATGCGGTTCTCAACCTGGCGCTTTCGTTGCTGTGGGTGAGGCCGTACGGACTCGAGGGTGTGGCACTCGGCACCGCGGTCCCGCTCGGCCTGATCGCGGGGTTCGTCACGGCGTGGTACGCCGCGCGCGTCATGAAGCTGCCGCTCTCGCGCTATCTGGGCGAGGGCGTGCTGCGTCCGGGCCTGTGCGCGCTGAGCTTCCTGGTCCCCGCATTGCTCATTCAGTGGCGCTGGCACCCGATCGGCTGGATTCCGCTGGCACTCGCGGTCGCCGGTTCGTGGCTGGCGTTCGCCGCCGTAACGTGGCGCTTCGGCATCGACACCGCCGATCGCGCGCGCTGGGCGCGCATGCTGAGCGGAGCCATGGGCCGTCCGCCGTCCGGGCCTCCGGTGGTGCAGGGAGAGGCACCATGAGCGCCGCGCCGACCACGCCGAGCGGGCAGGCCACGGGCTTCAGCGTCACGCTGACCTGCTACAACGCCGCATGGTGCGTCGAGCGCGCGCTCGACAGCGTGTTCGCCCAGACACGGACGCCTTCGGAGGTGCTGGTCACCGACGACGGCTCGACGGACGACACGGTGGCGCGGATCCGCGCGCGCTACGGCGATCGCGTGCGGCTGCTCGAGATGCCGCATCGCGGGCTCACGCCGACGCGCCAGGCCGCGATCGCCGCCGCGGCCGGACCGTGGGTGGCTCTGCTCGACGCCGACGACTGGTGGTTCCCGAACAAGCTCGAGTGCCAGGTCGCGTTCCTCGAGGCGCACCCCGAGG
>JABFRW010000132.1 GCA_013140805.1 Candidatus Eisenbacteria bacterium | reverse complement strand
CGCCCGCACTGGCCGCGGTCGCCTCGCTCGTGCTGCTCGTCGCACTCGGGCTCGCGTGGCCTCAGCGCACCACTCGCTCATGGAACACGCTGTGGTCTCCGGCGGCGGCGGCACCCGAGCTGCGGCTCCAGGTCGAGCCCGGCTCCGTGACCGTATCTCCGGGCGCGTCGCTCGCAGTCCGAGCACGCGTGTGGGGCAGCGACCAGGCGCCGCGCCTGATCGCCGATGGCCTGCGCGCTGCGACTGCCACCACCGAGAGCGTCGAGCCCGGCGGTGCGCACGTGTGGCGCTTCGACCTTTCGCAGCTCACCCGAGCGACCGAGTACCGCGTGCGTATCGCGCACGTCGAGAGCCCGCGCTACCGAATCGGCATCGGGGGCGACGCGACCCCGGTCGGGTTCCGCATCGAGTACCGCGCGCCGGCCTACGCGCGCCTGCCGATCCAGAGCGGTGCTGCCGCGCGTGGAGATCTCTCCGCACTGCGCGGCAGCCGCGCGAGTGTCGAGGTGACGTTCGATCGCGATCTCGAGGCGCTCGAGGTGCAACTGCCCGACGGCAAGCGCGCACGCTGGTCCGCGAGCACGCCGCGGCGCTGGCGCGGCGAGGTCGCGATCGATCGCGAAGGCGACTACGAACTGGCGGCGCGGCTCGCCACCGCCACCGAATCGTCGCGACATCGCTACCGGGTGACCCCGCTCGCCGACGCACCGCCTTTGATCTCGGTGCGGGTGCCGGAGACCGATGTCGATCTGCCGTCCGGGCAACAGGTGCCGGTCGACGTGATGGCCGAGGACGATCTCGGACTCTCGGAATTGAAGCTCCAGTTCCGCAAGCGCGACGACCAGCCGTGGAGCGACGTACCGCTGGCGCGTTTCGCCGCACGACCGCGCGAAGCCGCGATTGCGAGCCGCTGGGATGCCGCGCCCGTCGCGCTGCTGCCGGGCGAGATCGCGACCTTCCGGTTCGTGGTGTTCGACGACAACACGGTGTCGGGCCGCGGCATGGCGACCAGTCGCTCGTTCGAGTTGCGCTTCCCGTCGCTCGCGGAACTCTATGAAAAGGTCGACGACCGCCAGCACGATGCGCAGACCACGCTCGAGAAGGCGGCCGAGCAGGCGCGCGAGCTGCAGAAGTCGCTCGACAAGCTGGCGCGCCAGGCCCCGCGCACGGCGATGCCGACGCCTCAGACTCAGGCGCGCGCCGAGGAGCTGAAGTCGGCGCTCCAGAGCCAGCAGGAGATCGCCAGGAAGATCGACGACGCCGCGCAGTCGCTGCAGCAGACGCTCGAGCAGTCGGCCGAGCGCAAGGCGTTCGACGACCAGCTCATGCGCAAGATGCGCGAGCTGCAGGAACTCATGAAGGAGATCCAGAGCAACGAGTTCAAGGATGCGATGAAGCGCATGCAGCAGGCGCTCGAGCAGCAGGATCCTTCGCGCCTCGAGTCACAGCTTCCGAAGATGCGGCAGGAGCATCCGGACATGCTCAAGAACCTGCAGCGCACCATCGACCTGCTCAAGCAGCTGCGCGAAGAAGAGCGGCTGCAGGCGCTGGCTCAGCGCGCGGACGAACTGAAGCAGCGGCAGGACGCGCTCAATCGCGAATTCGAATCGCCGAAGTCCGCCTCGAAGGACGCCGGCAAGAGCCCGGACCAGAAGCTCGCCGAGGAGCAGACCGAGCGCGCCGAGGACTCGCAGAAGCTCGCCGAGGACGTGAAGAAGGCCGCAGCCGAGAGCGAGCCCGACTCCCAGAGCGAGGAAGCGATGAGCGACGCGGCCGCCGAACTGAGCGAGAACGCGGCCTCTTCGCAGACCAGCGCTTCACAGTCGGCCTCGAAGGGCGATCGGAAGAGCGCCCAGAGTCAGGGAAAGCAGGCGAGCCAGAGTCTTCAGAAGGCTTCCGATCGGCTGCAAAAGGCGGTGCAGGATCTGCAGAAGCAGGACGAGGATCTCGATCTGGCGGCAGTGCGGCGCGCGGCGCAGGACTTGGTGGCGCTGCAGCGCTCCGCCGACGCGAGCCTCGAGTCGGAGCAGTCGCCGAGCGCCACCTCGGATCAGATGACCGATCTGGCCGAAGGCGCCGAGCGCGTGGCCGACTCGCTCAGCCAGCTCGCCGCGCGCACGCCGATGCTGTCGCCGAGTCTGCAGAAGTCGCTCGGACGCGCGATCAAGGGGCTGCAGCAGTCGGGCCGCGAGATGGCCGGCGGACAGAGCGGTCGCGGTCAGGAGAGCGGCCGCCAGGCGACCCGCGCGCTCAACGAAGCGGTGCTCGAGCTGCGCGAGTCCGAGTCGTCGATGTGCAATCAGCCCGGCAACGGCCCGCCGCAGGGCAAGAAGAGCGGCGGCAGCCCGAAGAAGCTCGGCGAAGTCGGCCAGCGTCAGAGCGAGATCAATCGAGAGACCCGTTCGCTCGCGCAACGGCTGACCGAACAGGCGCGACTCTCGGCCGGTGATCAGGCCGAGATGCGGCGCCTCGCGGACGAACAGGCGCGGTTGCGCGAAGCGGTCGAGTCGATCCAGAACGAAGAGAAGCGCGAGCAGCAGTTGCTCGGGCGCCTGGACCAGACGCAGCGCGAGATGAAGGAAGTCGAAGAAGCGCTCGAGTCCGGGCAGCCGCTCGGCGACATCGAGTCCAAGCAGACGCGGATTCTCTCGCGACTGCTCGACGCCCAGCGTTCGGTCAATCGCCGAGACTTCGAGCCCCAGCGCGAGTCGCGCCCCGGCGAGGAGTCATCGCGTCCGAGTCCGGCCGCGCTCTCGCCCGAGCTGCTGCGGCAGACCGATCGGCTGCGCAACGACCTGCTCAAAGCTGAAAGTGATCGCTACCCGGCGCAGTACCGCGCATTCATCGAGAGCTACTTGAAGCGGCTGAACGGAGGCGGGCGTTGACGATCGCGCCGCGAACGCGAGGCGTTCGCAGCCCGCGTGCGCTCGGTCCGATCGGATTCGCGTTCGCCGCATGCTTGGGCCTCGCGGTGCCGCAGCTCGCGCACGCGGCCGATGCGCCCGATGCGGCGCGCGTGCAGCGCGGTGAGCGCCTTCCCGGCCGGGTGCTCGAATCGCAGATGCTGGTGTTCGAGAACGTGATCGAGTACCCGCGCGGCCGCTCGCAGAAGCCCTACGCCCCGCTCGATGATGCATTCGCCGAACGCCTCGGCCGCGTGCGGCTGCTGTATCAGCAGGCCCACTGGGCGGCAGCGCGCGATACGCTCGGGCGGTTGCTGGCCGCGAGACCGCACCAGCCGCTGGTGCTCGCGGAGCTGGCCGCGGTGCACGCGGCCCGCAATGACTGGCGAGCGATCGAGCAACTGGGACGCGCCGAGCGCATGGCCACGCACGATTCACTCCTGCTCGCCGGCGAATACGCCGACGCGCTCGAGCGACTCGGCCGCCCGCGCGAGGCTGCTCAGGTCATGCTCGAGGCGTGGATCGTGGCGCCCGATCTGGAGCCGTGGGCGTTCCCGTCGCTGCGCCGACTGGCGCGCGACGCTCGCGGTGTCGCACTGATGCGAGACGTCGCGCTGGCGCAGCCGCGTCGTCCGGATCTGGCGCGCGGTGCGGCACGCATCGCGTGGGACGCCGGCGACGCGCGAACCGCACTGGCGGTGCTGGCGGCCGTCGAAGATCAGGGCGAGGGGACGCCGTTGCGCTGGAGCGTCGCCGAGGAAATGTTGTTCTCGCGCACCGCGGCTGACAGCTCGGGCGCGATCGAGCTGATGCTCGACCTCGCGGGCGACGCGCGTCGCAACGAAGCGCATCGCCTCGCCGCTGCACGCGGAGCGCGTTCGGTCGCCGAACGCAGAGCCGGTGCGGCCGCGCTGGCCCCGCGGCTCACACGCGCGCTTCGCGAAGTGCCGGTCTCTCACTGGGGCGGTGATCTGGCGCTCGGACTCGCGCGTGATCTGCGCGCGGCCGGACTCAAGGACGAAGCGCGACAGTTGCTCGCGGATGCGGGTACGGCCGCCGGCGACGATCCCGCGCTGGCGCTCGAACGTGCGATGGAGTCACTGCGCGACCGCGTGGACGAGCGCTCGCTGAACGGCCTCGAACAGATCGCCAGGAGTTCGCCCGAAGCTGGCTTCCAGTTCGCCGAGGCGCTGTTCTTCGCCGGCCGGCCGGACTCGGCGCTCGCCTGGTACACGCGTGCGAGCCAGGACCCGGGTGCTTCCGTCACGGGTGCCTCACTCGAGCGCATGTATCTGATCGAGGATGCCGACCCGCGCACCGCATTACCCGCGCTCGGGCGGCTGGCATGGCAGGAGTGGCGCGGAGAGCCGAAACAGGCGTTGGCGCTCGCCGACTCGCTCTACCGCGTGCTGCCGCGCATGGGGTTGTGGGCGCACACCGCACTCGCGCTCGCGCGCCTGCGCGAGGCGACCGGCGAGGGGCGCGCCGCACTCGAGCCGCTGCTCGCACTCGCCGATTCCATTCCCGCGGACCGCCTCGCTTCGATCGCGCGTCAGCGCGCGGGCGACGTGCTGCGCCACTGGTACAACGACGATCGCCGCGCACTCGAACAATACGAGGAGTGCCTGGCCCGTTACCCGCGGGCCTGGAACGCCCCGGAGGTTCGGCGGCAGGTGCAGGCGATCCGAAAGGAGAAGCGCTTCTGATGTTGCGAATCCTCGCGCTCTCACTCGCGCTGCTCGTCGTCTCGCCCGCACTGGCGCTCGCCAAGCTGCTGGTCCCCATGGACGCGTCGCAGACCGATCATCTCAAGGCCTATGGACTCGCCTACTGGGTGCTCGTACGCGGAAAGAAGGCCGAATGGCTTCTCAACTACCGCGGCGGATCGTTCCTGCTGCTCGACGATGCCGAGACCGAGCGCGAGGCGAACGTGCGCGGCGTGTCGTTCGAGAAGATCGGCGGCGGTGCCGAGGCCACGATCCGCGCGACGATCGCCGACGAGAACATGGAATCGGTGGCGCTCGAAAAGGCTCCGCGCGTCGGCGTGTACATCCCGCCGAACACGCCGCCGTGGGACGACGCGGTCACACTCGCGCTCGAGTATGCCGACATTCCGTACACCAAGCTATGGGACGAGGAAGTGCTGAAGGGCGATCTCACCAAAGTCGACTGGCTCCACCTGCACCACGAGGACTTCACGGGCCAGCACGGCAAGTTCTACGCCGCGTATCACAACATGCCGTGGTATCTCGAAGAAGAGCGCGTGCAGCAAGCGATGGCGGCCAAGCTCGGCTTCGCGAAGGTCACGCAGCTCAAGGGTGCCGTCGCGCAGACGATTCGCGACTACGTGGGCCGCGGCGGATTCATGTTCGGCATGTGCTCCGCCACCGACACCTACGACATCGCGCTCGCCTCGGCGGGGCTCGACATCGCCGAAGTGGTCTACGACGGCGATCCCTCTGACCTGAGCGCGAACGCTCGACTCGATTACGGCCGCACGCTCGCGTTCAAGGACTTCCGGCTCGAGATGGACCCGTTTCTGTACCGCTTCTCCGACATCGACGTGACCGCCGAAGCCTCGCAGCGCGGGCCGAACACGGTGTTCACGCTGTTCGACTTCTCGGCCAAGAACGACCCGGTGCCGACCATGCTGGTGCAGGACCACGTCAACGCGGTACCGGAGTTCCTCGGTCAGTCGACCGGCTTCCGGCGCTCCAAGATGAAGAGCCACGTGCTGGCGCTCGGCGAAGTCGAGGGCAGCGACGAAGTGAAGTACCTGCACGGCCAGTTCGGGCGCGGCACCTTCACGTTCCTCGGCGGGCACGATCCCGAGGACTATCAGCACATGGTCGGCGATCCGCAGACCGACCTCTCCAAGTACCGGCACTCGCCGGGCTACCGGCTGATCCTCAACAACGTGCTGTTCCCGGCCGCGGAGAAGAAGAAGCAGCGGACGTAGGGGCGACTCGCGAGAGACGATCCCGCTCGCACACCCGAACCGTCGCGCTTCGCGCAACCCTCGCTGCGATCACTTTGGTTGTCATGACAACCATGCGTGACAGACCGAGCTTGACACTCCATCCGGCAGCTGGAATCTCGATCGCCATTTCGGTCGTTTTCTCCGCCGAAGCGAACCCATGCGACGCGAATCCCCGGCGCAGCGGGCCGGCACACCTCCTGCGGTGACCCTCGTGGCTCATGCTTCGTCGATTCAACGGCCACGAGAGGGAGGCGCCGAGATGCGGACGATCAGTCAAAGCTTCACACAGTTGGCGGCGGCGGGGTTGTCGTTGGCATTCATCGCTACGAGTGCGCATGCCTGGACTTCGATCAAGGCGGTCAAGACGGCGACCGGCGGGATCGTCAACGACGTGCAGGTCGTCGCTGATGGAACGGGCGGCACCTATACCTGTTGGTCGGATAATCGCAATGCGAACTTCGACGTCTTCGTTCAGCACCTGGATGCCGCCGGAGCGGTGATGCCGGGCTGGTCGGCGACCGGGAACGCCGTTGCCACTCAACCGGGCGATCAGGTCCTCCCCCGCATGGCGTTGGGTCTCTCCGGAGGAGTGATCGTGACCTGGGAGGATGGCCGACTCTCCAATAACACGGACATCTATGCTGCGAGATTGACCCGAACCGGGGTGCTGGAGTGGACCTCTCAGGTCTGCAACACGACGGGCGATCAGCGTGCGCCGCTGATCGTCTCGGACATGGCGGGCGGAGCCGTGATCTCGTGGTGGAATCAACCCCTTCAGGTGTTCACGGCTCAGCGCCTGAACAGCGCGGGAGGAAAGGTGTGGCTCTCCATCGGAGTCACTCCTTCCACCGCGGGCAACCAATTCCATCAGGACCTGGTGAGTGATGGAGCGGGAGGCGCCCTCATCGCCATCAACTCAGGTTGGCTGAGAGTTCATCAGCTGAGCGGCTCCAACGGGGATCCCGCGTGGGTGCCGGCCGACGGGACACTCATCGTGGCTGACAATTCTCCGTTTCCGAGCCTCGCCGCCGACGGCCTCGGCGGTGCCTACGTCGCCTACTCCTACACCGCCAGCGCCGGGAACATCAACATCGCGGCGTCTCATGTTTCGTCGTCGGGTCAGCTCATGTCGTCGATGGTCCTGTGCGCGGCACCGTTCCACCAGGTCGTTCCAAAAGTCGTCTGCGATGGCGAGGGTGCGATCGTGGCCTGGAATGACTATCGCCGGAACCTGGGCTCGGCCACAGACTGGTACGCGGCCCGGATCAAGCCGGATCCGATCAATCCCCCGGCGGACGTGCTCGACAGTTGCAACTGGCCAACCGACGGGCTGATCGTGATGAAAGACCTGACGACCGACCAGGAAATCGTCACGAACATGGTGAGTGACGGCCACGGTGGCGCTGTCCTGGCGGCCCAGACGAGTGTGACCTCGGATATCCTCGCGCGCCGAATCCGACGGGAAGGACTTCGTGATTCATCGAGCCTCCTCGCGAGCGGGGCCGTCGTTCAGAGCCGCCCCTCGATCGCGCGCGTGGCGGCCGGAAAGACGGTAACCGTCTGGAGAGAGGGCTCGAACGCGATCAACGCCCAGGAGCTGACCTTCGTCCAGGATCCTGCCGGACCCAGCCTCACGGTCAGCACCGGATTTCGCAGCGTCAGGTTGGATTGGGTGGGGCCAGGCAACGACCCGGTCCTCGGTGCGGTCCAGTCGTTCGAGGCTCGCTACGCTTCGGCACCGATCACGGATGCCAACTTCTCCGCTGCGGCCTTGATGGGGAGCATGGTCGTTTCGGGTCCTCCCGGAACGCCCTATTGTGCCTCCGTCGTCACGCCGGTGTGTGGGCTGTACTACTTCGCGGTCCGCAGCATCTATGCCGTTTGCAGCGGGCCGTCGCTCCTCAGGACGCTGTCAGCGAACGCCAAATGCTCCGGCACCTCGGCAGTCGTCTGTGAATTTGCGGCGCGATCGCCCACACCCATCGACGACGGGCCGAGCATCGACACTCAGGCGCGTGAACTCGAGCTCGCCACTCCGAGGCCGAACCCGTCGGCCGAGCGGGCGACGCTGAGCTTTTCGATTCCCTCGACCCTGCAGGGCAAACCCTACGAGCTCGCCGTCTTCGACCTGACCGGTCGCCGGATCCAGCTCGTCGACAAGGGCGTGGCGACGGCCGGCCGGTTCAGCATGGACTGGAACCTGCGCGGCGACCATGGTCGGCGGGTATCGGCGGGCGTCTACTACGTTCGCCTGGTCGTCGGCGTCGAAATGAGAAAGCAGTCGATGATGGTTCTCGACTGACCGATTCCGAATCGCCGTTGTTGCGAGAGCCTCCGAGGGACGATCCGATCGTGGATCCCTCGGAGGCTCTTTTCGCTTGCACGGTCCTCACGTCGTGATCAGAATCGCGGGAGCACGGGCGGGAACGTCGGGAACCGGGAAGCCTCCTGCGAGTCACCACATGATGCCCGCCACAATCAAATCCTTCGATCATGCCGCGCGAGCCCACATCGCGTCGCTCTTTCGCACCTGCCCGCCCGAGACCTTCCTCGCCGAACTCGAGACCCACACACCCGAGTCGAGAGCGGAGCGCGTCACCTTCCAGAAGTATCGAGGCTGGGCTCTGTACGACGCAGGACAGTATGCGCGCTCGCGCCCGCATCTCCTGCGAGCGCTGCGCTGGTCCGCCCCCGGCTCGGACGAGCGCTCTCTGGTTCGCGGACTGCTCGGCGAGTGCTATCTGCGGCTCGGCCAATTCAACCGAGCCGAGCGATGCGTGCGTCGCGCCCTCTCGGGGGGCTGCCTCGTCGATCCTGAGAACTTCATCCAGGCTGGCCACCTGTTCATGCTCGCGAGAGCGCAGTGCCGTCTGGGGCATCTGACGCATGCGCTCGAGACTTATCACCGGGCGCGCTCGCTCGTGGACTCGAGCAGCCCGCACTGGACTTCACTCGTGAGCGGCGCGGCGCAGGTTCATCTTCACCTCGGCGAACTCCGAGAAGCGGATGCTCTGATCGCGGAGTGTCGCAAGTCTCTCGACCTTCATGCGGGCAAGCACCAGTCGTGGGTGAACGCGAGCATCGAGTGTCCGCTTGCTCTCGCTCTGGGTGACATCGAGCGTGCCGACCGTGTCGTCGAGGACGCGATGCGAGCATTCAATGATCGATCGGGCGAACGCATTCGGTTTCTGCTCGCCGAATCGCGCGCATCGGTTCTCAATGCGCGTGGGCGATATGCGGAATCGGAACGGTTGCTGCGCGACATCCTCTCGCATGCCGTCCTGGGCGGTCGCAATAGTGACGCCGTGGCATCGGCATCGCGCATTCTCACCGAGTGCCTCATGGGTCAGGGCCGCTATGCCGAGGCCCTGGAAACGTCCCGGGTCGCGGTACGGGCCGGGAGCGTGGACGACCGCCTCGAATGGGTGATCGCACTGCGCCTGATGGGTGAATGCCAGAGTGCCCTTGGAGCCGAAGACGAGGCGCAGAAGACCTTCCGCGAGGCCTCGAGCCTGCACGCGAGCACGCAGT
This sequence comes from Candidatus Eisenbacteria bacterium, assembly GCA_013140805.1. Lineage (NCBI taxonomy): Bacteria > Candidatus Eiseniibacteriota > Candidatus Eiseniibacteriota bacterium. The sequence goes on along the minus strand of JABFRW010000132.1, from coordinate 12,601 downwards.
TCGCAGCCGAACGGGCGCGGTTCGAAGCCTCGCTTCGACGCTCGGGACTCGACGCCAGGGCGGGCGCGAACCCGAGATTGCATCTCCCGGGGCCGGGCGAACGATTCGGGGCGCATCGACTCACGCTCGCCTCGGGGCGGTCGTTCGTGTCCTGCGACACGCCGTTGGTCGAAGCGATTCGCGCGACCTCGCTCACCGATCTTCCGGTGCTCATCGAGGGGGAGACGGGTACCGGCAAAGAGCTCGTCGCGCACCTCATTCACGAACTCGGGCCGCATTCCCGAGGGCGCCTGGTCGTGGTGGATTGCACTTCATTGCCAGAGTCCCTCGCCGATGTCGAGTTGTTCGGCGCGACTCGCGGCGCCTACACCGGGGCGCACCAGGAGCGCGCGGGATTGCTCGCACAGGCGGACGGCGGAACCCTTCTGCTCGACGAGCTTCCGGAGCTGTCGAGGGCGCTGCAGGCGAAGCTGCTGCGAGTGATTCAGGAGGGCGCGTATCGAAGAGTAGGCGAAGATCGGTCGCGCAGCGTCAAGACGCGATTCGTCGCCACCACGAATCAGAGCCTGCAGGATCTGCTCGACTCGGGCGCCCTCAAGCCGGACCTGTTTTATCGACTGAGCGGCCACCGGCTGTGCATTCGCCCGCTGCGCACCCGCCGCGAGGAAATTGGGCCGCTCGCGGCCGAGATCACGAAGCGCGCTGGACTGGGTGGGGTGATGCCCGACGCCGTCGAATGGCTCGAGGCTCAGGACTGGCCGGGGAATGTGCGGCAGTTGGAGATGGTCCTGCGACTCGCATCCGCGACCTGCGGGCTCGGTGCGATGCTGCAGCGAACCCACCTCGAGCCACACCTCGCTCCCGGGCGATGGCGTGCCGAATCGCCTGCAGGCTCCTCGGAGCCCCATCATGCGATGACCCTTCGAGCCCGCAGGGCAGTCGTGGAACGGGTTGCGTTGGAGCAGGCGCTCGCGGATAGCGGCGGCGTCTTGACACGAGCCGCGCGCTCCCTCGGGATTTCTCGCCAGGCGTTCTACAAGGCGGTCCGGCGCACCGGGGCCTCGTATCAGGGCAATCCGTCGAGAGTGCCGTGAGGCACCGACGTGCGCTCCATCCGCATCACGAGGTCGTCCCAGCCCCGAACACCTCGCGCATCCGCGGCGTCACCTGGTCGAGCGCTTCGTCGAACGAGATGCGCGTGAGGCCGAGCAACGACTTGAGCCGATCGTTGCGAAATCCGGCGCGCAGTGGACGCGGCGCAGCCTGATTCAGCACCGACGTCCGCCGGCCTTCGACCAGCGAAGCGTCGGCGCCGAGCCGCTGTGCCACGCGTGCGGCAAACTCCACGCGCGACACCAGCTCGTCGCACGCCACGTTGAGCACGCTCGGAGCACCTGCCGCGAGCAACGCTTCGCGCTCGATCAGGCGCAACGTGAACTCGGCCAGCCACGGCGCGAGGATCGGCGTCGCGAGCTGATCGTTCGGCACCACCAGCGGCTTCCGATCGCGGAAGTACTCGACGCAACGCACCAGGTAGTTCTTGCGGTCGCGGTCGAGCCCGATATCGAACACGTTCGTCACCCGCAGAATCGCGTGACGCGGCACCGTGGCAACGCGCGCTTCGCCCTCGAGCTTCGAGCGTCCGTACACGTTCAGCGGGTGCGTCGGCGCATCCTCGGCGTAGGGCCCCGCGATGCCATCGAACACGTAGTCGGTGCCGAACCACACCAGCGGCACGTCGTGTTCTCGGCACCAGCGCACCGTCGGCTCGAGTTCGAGCACGTTGCGGCGCCACGTCTCCTCGGCGTGCGACTCGCAGTAGTCCACGTTGGTGAGAGCACTGGCGAGAATCACCAGCGTCGCGCGCGCCGCGTCGAGCAGCGGCGCCGGATCGTTCGCGAAGTCGAAGGGCTCGAGGCCCTCCGCCGGACGGGTGCGATAGGTCCCGCGCACCGGCAGTCCGCGCTCATGCATCGCACGCACGTACGAGCTGCCGACCAGGCCCGAACCGCCGAGCACGAACGGTCGCGCGAGGATCGGATGCGGCGCCGATGTCACCGACGCGGCCCGAGTCGCGGCAGGGCGTTGGGCGAAGCTTCGCGCGGGTAATTGAGCGCCGAGCGATTCCAGTCCACGACCGACACCGGGCGATTGATTGTGTTGCGGTAGTTGCGCGCGGTGTAGAGCGAGAGCACCGCCATCGCCACGCACAGGTAGAAGAGATCCGCGACCACTGCGACCTCGAAACCCCACGGCCAACGCCCGCTGATCTCGACCCACAGCCCCCAGGCGTTCAACACGAACATCGGAACCACCATGTAGAGGGCGATGCGCAGCGGCACCGTGGTCGAGCTCAGGATGCCGGCGACCGCGAAGCGCGTCATGGTGTAGAGGTTGTAGTGGCTCCTGCCCGCGATGCGCTGCTGGCGGTCGAAGCGGATCGCCTTGCGTTTGAAGCCGAAGTGCGCGATCTCGGCGCGGATGAACGGGTAGGTGCTCAAGCCCGTTGCGACCGCATCGCGCACGTCGCTCGAGATCAGGCAGAACTCCGCCATATCCAGGATGATGTCGCTGTCGGCGATCAATCGGTTCAGCCGGTAAAAAATCTTGCGCATCGCGGTGATCACGAGCGGCTCGGCGCGGCGATTGCGTTCGCCGTAGACGATGTCGAATCCCTCCGCCCAGTGCTCGATGAAGCGCGGGATCATCTCGGGCGGATCTTCGCAGTCGACGTCGATGAAGCAGATCGCGTCGCCGGCGGCCTGCTTGAGTGCGGCGGTCATGGATTGCTGGTAGCCGAAATTGCGCGACATGCGCAGCAGCTGAACGCGCGGGTCCTTCGCCCGGATCTCGAGGATTCGCTCACGCGTGCGATCGGTCGAGGCGTTGTCGCTGAACAGAATCTCGAAGTCGTAGCGGTCTTCGAGCGGCTCGAGCGCCGCGGCGAGACGCGCGTAGAACAGCGGAACCGACACTTCCTCGTTGGCGACCGGGCTGATGACGGTGACGAGCTTCTTCATGGGCAGCCGGCGCGCGTCATCGGTGTTTGAGCGCCCAGTCGTACGCGATCACGTCGTTCTCGAGCGGATCCATGCGCACGATTTCGTGGGGGTCGTGTTCGTGCGAGGCGCAGTTCGCCACCATCGCCGGCTCGACACCAATGCCCTTGAAACCATTCCACACGCCGGGCGGCACCTGGACGAGCACGTAGTGGTCCGCGCCCACAAAGATCTCCTGCAGCTCGCCCCTCGTCTTCGAGTCGGGGCGCGCGTCGTAGAGCACCAGCTTGATGCGCCCGACCGGTACCGCGTAATTGAGCACCATCACTTTGTGGAGGTGCCAGCCCTTGATCGCGCCCGGGTACACCATCGAGAAGTAGATCTCGCCGAAGCCCTTGAAGTGCGGATCGCTGGCGCGCAGCACGTGCATGATCTTGCCGCGCTCATCGAGGATCTGCTTGAGCGGTTGAATCAACACGCCTTCGATCATGCCGTCCCCTTCAGGAAATCGCGGTACCACGTCACGGTTTCGCCGAGTGCGCGGTCGAGCGGATAGCGACTCTTCCAGCCCAGCACCTGTTCGGCGCGCCGCGACGACAGGAACTGCTTGCCGATCTCGGCCACGGCCTCACCGCGCACGTCGGGCGCGAGCCGCACTCCGACCGACTTCACAATCTGCTCGACCAGTTCGAGCACGCTGAGCGGCTTCTCGGCCGAGAAGTTGAACGCCTCGCCCTTCACTTCGGGGCGATGCAAGTGCTCGGCGAGCAGCAGGTAGGCGTCGACCACTTCCTTCACGTACACGTAGTCGCGCACCAGCGTGCCGTCGCTGCGGATCAACGGCCGTTCGTCGCGCAACAGCGAGCGGATGGTGCCGGGGATGATGCGGTCCCAGTTGAGATCGCCCCCACCGTAGATGTTGCCGCAGCGGGCGATCGCGGCCGGCAGGCCGTAGGTGGCGAAGTAAGAACGCGTGATGACATCGGTGCACAGCTTGGAGGTGTCGTACGGGAACCGCGCCTCGAGCGGGGTGTCTTCGGTATAGGGCAGCACCTTCGCCTCGCCGTAGGCCTTGTCGCTCGACGCGATCACGATCCGCTGAACCAGGTCGCGGTGGCGTCGGCAGGCTTCGAGCAGCGAGTAGGTGCCGCGCACGTTCGACTCGAAGGTCTCGTAGGGGTCGCGGTAGGCGCACCGCACCTGGGTCTGAGCGGCAAGGTGGAACACCGTGTCGACGCGGTGGTGATTGAGCGCTCGCTCGATGGTGGCGAGTTCCTGGACCTCGCCGTCCACCACCGAAGCACGCTTCACGTCACCGCTTCGATAGAGCTCCGACTGCGGATCGTGATCGCGCACCAGCACCACGACGTCCGCGCCCTTTTCGAGCAATGCTCGCACCAGCCACGAACCCACGAGCCCGGTGGCACCGGTCACGAGGACGCGACGCCCGCTCCATTCGCTCACGCACGCCTCCACGGCGCCTTGCCGGTCTGCCACATGTCGGAAAGCGTGCGCACGTCGCGCAGCGTGTCCATGCACTGCCAGAAGCCTTCATGCCGGAACGCGCACAGCTCGCCCTGTCCGGCCAGCACTTCCAGCACGTCGCGCTCGAGCACCGTGTCGTCGCCCGTGATGATGTCGAGCACCCGGGGCTCGAGAACCATGAAACCGCCGTTGATCCAGCCCTGCTTCAACTGGCGCTTCTCGGCGAACGCCTCGACCCGATCACCGTTCAGATCCAGCTCGCCGAAGCGGGCGGGCGGATGCACCGCGGTGACGGTGGCGAGCTTGCCGTGCGCGCGGTGGAACGCGACCAGCGCGCGCAGATCGACATCGCACACGCCATCGCCATACGTGAGCATGAAAGGCTCGCGCCGCAGATGCGAGGTGCAGCGCTTGAGGCGCCCGCCGGTCTCGGTCGCCGCACCGGTTTCGACCAGGTTCACCTTCCAGTGACGAGGCGTCGACTCGTGACGCACCACGCCGCCGGTCTTCAAGTCCACTGCGAGATCCCCCGACAGCGTCGTCCAATCGACCACGTACCGTTTGATCATGTGCCCGAGGTAGCCGAGTGCGACCACGAACTCGTCGAAGCCCTGGCTCGCGTACAGATCCATGATGTGGTGCAGGATCGGCCGGTCGCCGATCTCGACCATGGGCTTGGGGCGAAGGCTGGTCTCTTCGGAGAGCCGGGTGCCGAGCCCGCCGGCGAGGATCACGGTCTGCATGTGGGGTCTCGGGGGAGTCCGAATCGCGCATCGGGAGGCGCCGGATCGAGCCGGCGCGCGGTCGGCCCGTGACGAGAGCGCGAAAGATTTTCGCACTGCGGCCGCGAAGCACGCAAGGGAGATGCGGAAACTCGCGCAGCCCTCGCAGGTCGCACATCGCCCGCGCACGGCTTGCGGCGCGCCCGAGGCCGGGCGGCGGTCGGCCGAGGCCCGGGCATTCAGAATGCATGACTCCCCCCTCAATCCTTGGAAAGTGATGATTCGCGGGCGGCTGGCCGCGGCCTTGCACTAGGTGAAAGACAGAGCAACGGGGAAGGCGGCGGGCCCAAGCAATCGCCGGCGCGCGCGAGACGCACGTAAAACCAGGTGGTGTGATCGGACCAAGGCTGATCCCTCGATCCACTGCCGTGGGTGACCGCGATCCGACCGGGATCGACCACCCCAGATCACGACCGGGGCGCCCTGCGAGGCGCCCCTTCGTGTTGGGTACCGGAGCGTGTTCGCTCGTCGCGACTCGGACGTAGTGTAGGGTCGAAGGCGAAGCATTCACGACGACCCCCGGGAGAACCCACGATGACTGGCAAGACCGAAACGACGAGCGGCCGCGTCCAGCCGCACAACGAACGACCCGCGGCGGTGTGGAGCGCGGGAGGCAGCGACTACGACCAGATCAGTCGCGGGATCTCCGACTCGATCGAGCACTGCGTCATGCGGCTGAATCCCCGGCCCGGCGAGCGGATCCTCGACCTGTCGACAGGGACCGGCTGGACCTCGCGCCTCGTGACGCGCCGCGGCGCCACCGTGATCGGCGCCGACATCGCTGCCGATCTACTCGAGGCGGCGCGCGCCAACGCGACGGCCGCAGGCCTCTCGATCGAGTATCAGCTCGGTGACGCCGAGAATCTCCCGTTCAGTGACGGTGAGTTCGACGCCGTGGTGTCGACGTGCGGCATCATGTTCGCCACTCGCCCCGAAGCGGCGGCGGCGGAACTCGCGCGCGTGTGCCGCAAGGGCGGCCGCATCGCGCTCACGACCTGGCTCTCGGACAGCAATGTGTTCGAGATGTTCAAGGTGATGAAGGCGTACATGCCGCCGCCACCGAATCCGGCCCCGCCGTCGCCGTTCGAATGGGGCCGCACCGAGCGCCTGCGCGAGCTGCTGGCGAGCGCCTTCGAGCTGCGCTTCGAGAAGGGCGTCTCCTACTACCGCGAGCCGAGCGGCGAGGCGGCCTGGCAGACGTTTTCGAAGGGCTACGGCCCCACGCGCATGCTCGCGAACAACCTCGACGCGGAGAAGCGCGAGGCGCTGCACAAGGACTTCGTCGCGTTCCACGAAAAGTTCGCGACCGAGCTCGGCACCTGCGTGCCGCGAGAGTACTGGCTGACGATCGGAGTTCGGAACTGATGAAGGACTAGTTCTTCTGCGTGCTGTCGGCCGGGGCCGCCGGCTTCTCCAGCAACCGGCGCCGCTCCACTTCCTTCTTCAGCACGTCTTTGTTCAGCACCACGAACTCGACCCGCCGGTTCTTCGCCCAGTTCACTTCGCCATCGTTCGGCGCCAGCGGCTTCGACTCGCCGTAGCCCTTGACCGTGAACTGCTCGTCCTTGAGCGTCGGCTGCTTGCCCAGCAGGTAGGTCTCCACCGCCTTGGCCCGCGACAGCGACAGCTGCTGGTTCGCCGTTGCCGAGCCGCGTCCGTCGGTGTGACCGCCGATCTCGATCTTCAGCTGCGGCCACTTGACCATCAGTGCCGCCACCGCATCGAGGGTCGGGAAGCTCTCCGCCAGGATGTCGCTCTTGGCGGTCTCGAAGTTCACGTTCTGCAGCCGGATCGTGCCGGTATCGAGCAGCTCGGTTTCGCGCTCCACCAGCTCGATCGGGCAGCCCTTGTCGTCGACTCGCAGGCCGGCAGGGGTCGCCTCGCACTGATCGAGGCCGTCGAACACGCCGTCGCCGTCCGAGTCGCTCGGGCAGCCCTTGTCGTCGACCGTCGCTCCGGTCGGCGTGTTGGGGCACTGGTCGAGGCCGTCGAACACCTTGTCGGAGTCGGCATCGCTCGGACAGCCCTTGGCGTCGACGGTGGCGCCCTTGGGCGTCTCGGCGCAGGTATCGAGCCCGTCGAACACGCCGTCGCCGTCTGCGTCGCTCGGGCAACCGTTCTTGTCGACGGTGGCGCCCTTGGGCGTTCCGTCACACTTGTCGATGCCGTCGAATACGCCATCGCCGTCGCCGTCGGTCGGGCAGCCGCGCGCGTCCACCTTGGCGCCGATCGGAGTTGCCGGGCACTGGTCGAGCCAGTCGCGCACGCCGTCCAGGTCGATGTCCTTGTTCTTGCCGCCGAGCGTGAATTGAATTCCGGCGTAGGCGCCGACGTGGTTGCTGAACTCCTTCGAGTCGCGATCGCGGAACATCACGTCACGCACCTCGAGTCGCAGAGACGTGCGCGGGCTGCCGAACAGGCTGAACAGCGCACCCATGCCGAGCTGCGGCGCGCCGCGCTCGAGGTCCTTCGGAATCGCGCCATCGAGACTGCTCTGCGCGTAGCCGACACCGGCCTGGATGAACGGCACCACCCGCTGCTCCGCAGGACGCAGGTTGAATCGCAGCGCGATTCCGCCGGTCATGAACGTGGCATCACCGCCCGGAAACGTATCGGCACTCGAAGGCGCGTAGAGGGCGTAGCCCTCGGTCACGAACCACGACTGCCAGCGATAGCCGAGCGTGAACCCTGCCGCCGGGCCGGTCTCGACGCGCGCACGGGCGTCGGGGCTGAAGATGCCGGCGAAGCCTGAGAACTCCCACGGAGTGCCGGCGACCTGTGCGTGCACGGGGGCGGCGAACAGCGAAACCAGAACGAGCGACCACCACAGGCGACGACGCATGCCGAGCGAGCCTCCGGAGCAACTTCAGAAGATGAGCGGGAGTACGAATCGTCGCGCGCCGCACGGTGGATGAGGAGTCGGGAGCGCGCCCCACACGAGGGTCAAAGGTCGGTAAGTGCTACCATCCGCGCCCGCACAGGTCAACGCGCCGGCCGCACCCGCCGCGACCGCTCGCAGCGCCGGATTTACGAGCTTTTCGAGCCTGCCTGACCCCTCCGGAGGTGCCATGACCGTCGAGGAACGCACGCAACTCATCGCCCGCTACGCCGCCGGAGTACAGGCCGTGGATGAAGCCCTTCAAGGGTTCCCCGCCTCCGAGTGGACCGCGCGCCCGATCGCCGGCAAGTGGACCGCGCGCGAGATCATTCACCACCTGGCCGATAGCGAGACGCTCTCCGCGTTGCGGATCCGCAAGCTCCTGACCGAAGAGCAGGCGGTCCTTCAGGGCTACGACCAGGATCACTACGCGGTTCGCCTGCGTTACAACGAGCGCGATCACACGGATGCACTGGTGGCCTTTCGTGCCGCGCGGCGCAACACCGTTCCGGTGCTCGAGGCCATGACCGATGCGGACTGGCAGCGCGCCGGCACTCACACCGAAGCGGGGCCGTTCAGCGCCGAGCGGTGGCTCAAGGTCTACGCGGCGCACGCACACGGACATGCCGAGCAGCTCGAGCGCCTCAAAGCGGCGCTGAAGGGCGCGTGAGCTCGGCTCCCGGCTGGCGCTGCCGCGATCGCGAACTCGACCTGAGCGACCGCCCGCTGGTGATGGCAGTGCTCAACGTGACTCCGGACTCGTTCTCGGATGGCGGGCGTTACGCAGACCCCGCGGCCGCGATTGCGCGGGCGCGCGAGCTGGCCGCGGCCGGCGCGGACATCCTCGATCTCGGCGGCGAGAGCACGCGACCGGGCTCCGAGGCGGTTGCTCCCGAGGAACAGTGGCGGCGGCTCGAGCCGGTGGTGCGAGCACTTGCAGCACCCGACGGTCCGACGCTCTCGATCGACACCCGCGACGCGCAAGTCGCCGACTGGGGCCTCACAGCCGGCGCTCACATCGTGAACGACGTGTCGGCACTCGGCGATCCGGCGATGACGGCCGTGGTGGCGCGCCATCGAGCGGGGCTCGTCCTGATGCACATGCAGGGCGTCCCCGGCACCATGCAGCAGAAACCGAGCTACGAGGACGTGGTGCGAGAAGTCGCGGCGTTTCTCGGCGAACGGTCCGATCGAGCGATCGCAGCCGGTGTCCCGCGCGAGGCGATCGCGCTCGATCCGGGGATCGGCTTCGGCAAGGCGATCGAGCACAACATGCAGCTGGTCGCGCGGCTCGACGAGCTGGCGCGTCTCGGCTTCCCGGTCGTGATCGGCGCCTCGCGCAAGAGCTTCATCGGGCGCATGACCGGGGCCGAAGTGCACGACCGTCTGCCGGGGAGCATCGCGATGGCATCGATCGCAATCTTCCAGGGGGCCCGCATCGTGCGCGCGCACGACGTGGCGGAGACCCTGCAGGCCGTTCGCATCGCCGAAGCGGTCCGCTCCGCGCGCCGCTGAGCGCTCGAGACGCGCGGAATCGTGGCCACGCGCGCGCACGTTCTGTTACGCTCGACGCGGTCCGGAGCGCCACCGCATGAATCCCGTTCACTCCGTCTGGGTCTTCGATCTCCTCGACATCCTGCTGGTCGCCTTCCTCTTCTACCGCCTGCTGATCCTGGTGAAGGGAACGCGCTCGGCTCAGATGTACGTGGGCTTGCTCGTGATCGCTCTGGTCACGTTCCTCGCGCGCCAGTTCGACCTGATCGCGATCCGGTGGATCGCCGACAGCCTGAAAACCGTGTGGCTGATCGGATTCGTAATCGTGTTCCAGCCCGAGATCCGCCACATGCTCGCGCAATTCGGGCGCACGCGTTACTTCCGTTCGTTCCTTCGCGGCGACCACTACGGAGTGTTGGGCGAGATCATTCGCGGCGTCGAAACGCTCTCGCAGCGCCGTCACGGTGCGCTGATCGTGATGGAGCGGAACGTGGGGTTGCGTAACTTCGTCGAGACCGGCACGCGCCTCGACGCCAAGGTCAGCGCCGAGCTTCTGGTGACGCTCTTCAGTCCCGGCTCGCCGCTGCACGACGGCGCGGTGATCGTTCGCGAAGAAACCGTGATCGCCGCCTCGTGCATCCTGCCGCTCTCGGCCGCAGCGCAGGCACCGGTCGGGCTCGGTACGCGCCATCGCGCCGGCCTCGGGCTCTCCGAAGAAACCGACGCGGCCGTGATCGTCGTGAGCGAAGAGAGCGGCGGCATTTCGGTGGCCTATCGCGGTCACATGAAGCGCTTCCTGAACGAAGGCGAACTGCGCAGCGAGCTGTCGCGCATCTTCCGCCTGCGTCCCGAGGACGAAGCCGCGGCCGGCCCAGGGCCGGTCGATTCGGTCAGCGGCACCACCACGCGCGACGATTCGCCGGCGGGTCGCGACCGCATGGAGAAGGCCGCAGGCTGACGCTGCCCACCTCGCGTCGAGCGCGCCTCACCGCGTCCCGCCTGCGTGACGGCGAACGCTGCGTGCGACGGCTGTGGCTCAAGGTCCATGCGCCCGAACTCGGGAGCGGCGGGAGCGAATTCGATCGACGGCTCGCCGACCACGGGATCGCCCACGAGCGCGAAGTGGCGGCGCGCATTCCCGGACTGGTCGGGCCGCTCTTCGACGGTCACGGCGACCTCGAAGCCGCCGCGGAGCGCACGCTCGAGCTGCTGCGCACCACTCGCGACCCGCTCTATCAGCCCGCGTTTCTGTCACGCGATGGTCGACGGGCCGGCGTGCCGGACTTCGTGCTTCACGACGGCGACGGACTGGTGCTGCGCGATGCGAAGACGTTCGTGAATCCCGGCGGACTCACCGCCGCGCGTCTGCAGATGGCGCACTACTCCGCACTCGTCGAGGAGTCGCTCGGAGCACCCCCGCTGCGCTGCGAAGTGATCAACGGGCGGCACGAAGTGTTGCGGGTCGAGCTGCCGCCGCGCGCCGAATACGACGCGCTGATCGCCCGCATGGCCGCGGTGATCGAGTCACCCGATGAGCCCGAGCTGTTGCAGTCGCACTCCAAGTGCGAGGGCTGCGGCTTCTATGGCCACTGCTGGCCGCGCGCGATTCGAGAGGGCTGGATCGAGATCCTGCCGGCGGTCAATCGGATGAACCAGCCGCAACTTGCGCGCCTCGGCCTGGGCCGCATCCCGGCACTCGCGGCCGCCGATCCGGTGTGGCTCACTTCGCAGGGCATCAAGGGGCGCACCGAAGACCTGGTGCTCGAGGCACGTTCTCGCGCCGAGGGCCGCGCACTGTGGCGCCGGGCGCCCGGGATGCCGAGCGGCCGTACGCTGGTGTGGTTCGATCTCGAGGGCGACCCTTCGGCCGACGTCGAAGTCCCGATTTACCTGTGGGGCTACGCAGTCGACGCCCAGCCGACCGCGACTTCGGCCGCAGCATTGGCGTGCGAAGCGGTGATCGCGGCACCCGGGCGCGACGGCGATCGAGCGGCGTGGGAGGACTTCCTCACCCGCGCGGCCGCGATCTTCGCCTCACACCCCGACGCCCTGTGGATCCACTACGACGAGTACGAGCGCACGTGGCTCAAGCGGTACCTGGAACGATACGGAGATCGAGCCGCGATCGGCGCGCGGTTGCTCAACTCGATGTTCGATCTGTGCCGGGCGCTCAAGCAGTCGGCGGTGCTTCCGATCACTTCGTATTCGATCAAGCGCGTCGCCGCGCATCTGGGCTTCAAGTGGAGCGATCCCGCGATGGGCTCCCAGTGGTCGATCGTCCAGTACGAGCGCGCCCGCGCCGCCCCGGACGTGGCCGAACGGGAGCGTCTCTTCGAGCCGATTCGGAGTTACAACGCCGACGATCTGCGGGCCATGAAGTGCGTCTGGGACTGGATGGTCCGTGACGGCCTCGCACCTTGACGAACCGAGCACTGGAGCCATAACGTTCCCGGCCCGCTCGACCCATCGGTCGAGCCTCCCTCTCGCGGCGGCGTAGCTCAGCTGGTAGAGCAGGAGAATCATAATCTCTGTGTCCGGGGTTCGAGTCCCTGCGCCGCCACCACCCATCGCGCTTCGCCGCACGCGCTTGCGCCGTATCGAGCCCCTGCTGCGCGCAGCCCTCGAGGGCCCGTGTCGGGTCCCGCGGGGCGCTCGCATCCTGATCGCCGCAAGCGGCGGCGCCGACTCGACGGCCCTCCTGATCGGTCTCGCGCGACTGGCGCACGAGCGCGCACTCTCGCTCCACGTCGCGCATCTTCATCATGGACTGCGCGGCGCGGCGGCCGATGCCGATCGCGCGGAGGTCGAGGGGCTGTGCGCGCGGCTCGGCCTGCGCCGCACCTCTGCCCGCTGGGACACGCGCGCGCGCATGCGCCGCCGCGGGCTGAGCGGACAGCGCGGCCTGCGAGTGCTGCGGCGCGAGTTCCTGTCGACGGTCGCGCGCCGGGTTGCGGCCGACCGGA